>DCUU01000076.1:1426-18218 GCA_002328565.1 Candidatus Moranbacteria bacterium UBA2206 | reverse complement strand
CTTCCGCGCTAGGATATAGTTCTTTGCCGGAAAAAGTTTGCATCACATTTCCAACTATTCCCGCCACTACTCCCTTGTTTTTTTCTTGACCAAAAATTTCTGTGGCTTTTTTTTCTTCGATAAGTTTTGTTCTCAGTTCAGCTAGGCTGGCGATGACTTTTTCCGCCGTGAGCTCAACTTTCTTTTTTGTCAGTTTTCCTTTTGACAAAGCTTCTCGATCATAAGCATCCAGTGAAAGCCAAGTGTCCGCAAATAGCGTGATGAGTTCAATGACGTCATTGGCATTCACTGTTGACCCTGCCGGAAGAAGCTTTTTTATGTCATCCACAACCTTCAAAAATTTAGCATAATTTTTTGCAATTTGTTTTTTATTGATTGCAAAACCATCCACGATATAACCGCGCAGGGTTTTTGTCGCCCACTTACGAAATTCAATGGCTACTCTTGAATTTGTCCTATATCCAACTCCCAAAATAACATCCAGCGAATAAAGAGATATGGGCTTATCGGAATTTGCATTATGCATTTTTTGCATATTGCTTTTTTCTTCAATTTCACCATCTTTGAATATATTTCTTATATGACGAGACACTACAGACTGGTCAACGCCAAAAAGATCAACTATTTGTCGCTGTGTCGCCCAAATTGTTTCATGCGAAAAATCGCCTCGGAGTTCAATAGCTCCAGACTTGGCTTGATAGATAATTATATTATTATTCTTTTGATTTTTCATAATGTCTTATTTGTCATCCTCGCACCCGCTTTGCGAGCATAAACTCCTGCGGGGATCCAGTCTCTGGGCTTATTTTATTTCTAAATACTGATTGATTTCGCAAAACTTTTTCACTAGATTCCTGCCTTCGCAGGAATGACAATCCGTCTTTAATTTTCAACCTTGCCTACCGGCAAGCAGGTTTGAAATTAGAAATTTAAATTGAATTTTAAATATTTTAATTCTCAATTTTTATCTTTCTTCATTCATTTCAAATTTCAAATTGTAAATTTAAAATTTTTTCCCGCTTCGTGGATTAGCAATTTCATTGCTTTATTCCACTGGGGTCATCGGCGGATACAACGGACAAAGTAAGTATTCGCTTTAAGGCGACCGGTTATGCTGCCATCAGCGAAAAGGACATTATAGGCAAACATACCATCGATCTCAGTAGCTGACCGATACTCATTAGCCCCAAAGTTATTTCCAAAACTGACTCTATTGGCGTATATGCATTGCAACTCTGTTATAGTTGGCAAATCACAAGTTGGACAAAAACTATCGCAATAACTCATCGCCGTTGACCAATTAGTAGCACCACCAACTCGATCGATATAGTACACATCGAAACCAGAGCAAGAACCAGAAATCCATTCGCCGCATATATTATTAGCACAAGGATTTTCATAACATTCATCACTTGCAGTACAACTCGCCCCCTCCGGCTTCTTAAGTTTCACGTCCCCATTCGCCACATAAACATCACTTTTTGTCCCAGCATTGAAGTCTTCGTCGTCTGTTTCTTGCCAGTCGCTAGTCGCGCCGGAAAGCGTCAAGTCTCCGCTTCCGTTCACCGTGACTTCATCGTCCTTGGAAAAAAACTTCAACCATCCTTCCCTGTTGTCAGTGTGATTAGCCACTGCGCCTGTGTCCGCCCCACCACTCCAGCCCTCCTGAAGCCATCCATAAGTGGCACCCTTGGCGAAATAGTTAGCCGAAAAGAAAATCGTCGTTCCCACCGCCAAAAAGACAACCGTCGAAATCATCGCCATCTTCCTAGTCGAAAAAAATTTCTTTTTAAGCTTGACCAGCCGAGCCTTGATTTTTTGTTTCATAATATTTTAAAGTTAATTTTTAATTTTTTCATATTTCCTCCTCTCCCGAGTACGGGCGAGGGGGTTAAGATTTAGCCAAAAATAAGATAAAAATTTATCTTTGTTTTAAGATTTTATTTCCAGTATTTTTGATTGTGTTTCCACGTATTCATTATATCACAAAATCCAGAAAAAATCCTTCGTAAATGTGGATAACTTTTGACACAAAAAAATCCCAATATTGGGATTTTTCTTTATGAACTTTATAAACTTTACGAACTTTATGAACTATCTTAACTTTACAAACGATCTCTTACTCTTCGGCAAACTTATCAAATTTCTTGAAATAGTGATCTATGTCTTGCACCCACTTGCGAACAGCTGCCGGATTATCCCAAGAACAATCATATCCGCACTTCCAGACTTTCAATTTTTCCGGGGTGTTGAGTTTTTCGCTGTTAACTAAAAAATCAATCCTTTTCGCCACTGTTTCCACAGCATCTTTCGGACTATCAAAACAAGTATGTCCACCCGTACCCATTCTTTTTCGAATGCCTCGATAGCCCCAATAATTATAGCAATCTTCGCCATTCAAAACTGGCACACGCACTCCCCAACTACTTTCTTTTTTAGCAATCGCTACGAGAAAAGCCGCTACAATTCTATCTTGCTTGGCGATAAACGGCGCCATTTTTTCCATTGGCGTTCCTTTGACCATTTCCAAAATATCTTCCTTTAATTTCTTTTCACTGTCCACGTCATCCTTATATTCATTCATAATTTTCCCAACATAATCTTCATAATCCTTTTCATCCCTGTTGGATTTCTGCGAATCAACCCCCAGAACTTCCTGCGTTACCTTTTTTTCTTTTGAATTATTAGAATGGGCGGCCGCATTCGGGCCAAGATATTGGTAGATAAAAGTCATCAAAAACATTCCGAAAATCAAAGCGCCGACAATTGAGACATTCCACATCCTCGCCATTGAAACTCCCCGAGTCGAACCTTGGAAAAGATCCTGGGCATAATTTTTCCAATCTGAATATCTTTCTTGAATTTCCGCATAAAGATCTCGCCGGATTTTTTTCGCCGGATGAGAATAGGTTGTTTTTCCATAAGACAAAAAACCATCCAAACTTTGAAAATTCGGTTGATTTTTGTTTTTCACAAAATGCACTTTCAGACTTTCCGTTCTAAAGGTCTCCATCCTTCCTTGCTTTGCAAAAAGTACACTGGATTTCTTATTTCTTTGAATAAATTTTGCCAAACCGTAATCAGAAAATTCCTGTGTCTTATTTTTTTGGCAAAAACTATCAATTGATTTTTGTTTTCTTAACATCTATTTTATTCTAACACTTTTTTTGTTTTACCGCCACCACAAGCTAGAATTATCCCTATTATTAGCATAAATAAACTAAAAATCTGCCCCAAGGTCAAAAAACCAAAGAGATAGCCAATTTGCTCATCTGGTTCGCGGAAAAATTCCACGATTATTCGAAACATTGCATAGCCAGCAAAATATGCTCCAAGCATTCTATTTTTGACTTTTTCATTATTCCTTAAAAACCAAAGCACAAGAAACAAAATTATCCCTTCCAAAAAAGCTTCGTAGAGTTGCGAGGGATGACGCAAAAGTCCAAACGAGTCTTGCGGAAAATACATCCCCCAAAATTTTTGCGTGGCTCGGCCATAGAGTTCACCATTTAGAAAATTCCCCACTCGCCCGAAAAAATATCCCGCAGGAATAGCCGGAACGACAAAATTGGCCAGTTTCTGGAAGCCAATCTTATTCTTTTTAGTAAATATCCAAGAGAATAGAATTATGCCAATGAGTCCCCCGTGAAAACTCATCCCATAAATTCCAATGAATTGATGCGTAATCGGATCATAGGGAGAAATAATTGCCAAGGGATTTTCCCAATAATACGAGAAATTGTAAAACAAAACATAACCCATTCGTGCACCAAGAATAAGACCAACAAAAGAATACATCAGAAGGTCTTCTAATTTTGAAATATCAAATGGAAAATTATTTTCTTTTTTCTTAATTCTATATTTTAGCAAAAAATAGACTGTCAAAAATCCTGCCAAATACATTAGCGAATACCAATCAACTTTCAAAAATCCCACCTGTATTGCTATTGGGTTTATATCATAGGGCAAATGCTGGTAATGATAGATAAAATTATCCACAATTTAACTCACTGAAAAATTAAAAATTTTGTGGAATTTTTGTTTGAGAATTCGAATTTTATCTAAAAATTTCCATTGACAGCCGTTGATTGAGGGAAATTTTTAGATATAAAATTCTGAATTCGAGTTTAATTCCAAAAAATTTTAAATTTTTCAGTAATTTTATATTGACTTAATCAGCTTAATTTAGCCAAATTTTCCTGAAATTTTTCAAATATTTTCGGCCCTTGATTTTCAAAATCAGGCCAAAAAGCCAGCTCCGCTTCCGAGCAAATTATCATCCCTCCTTTTTTCTCTGTGAGCGGATTTTTTTTAATTTTTTCCGATTGCCATTTTTTTAGTTTTTTTTCAATCCGACTCGAAGAGAATATTTTTTCCAAATGCGTTCTTATTTTCAAAGAAATTTTAGTGTCCTTAATTTCCTTCAAATTATTTTCCAAAAAAGAAAAATTTGACCGATAATTTTTTATCCATTGATTTTTCTCCAAAAATTTTCTAAATAAATCTGCCCCAAAAAGAGGGGTGATGAAAACATAATTATGTGACGAATATAAATCTTGAACGGAAATTGACATTTCATCGCTCACGAAATGGTTAAAGCAAATACGATTAGCTACCTTATCTGCATATCTTCTTTTTCCTAAAAAATGAACCAGTGCTGTCGCCAAAAATCTGCCGGTAAAAATTTTCCCTCGCTTAAAAACAATCAGCATATCAATGTCACTTCCATTGCAAGAATTTTTTGCTCCCACTCTTCCTGCCACTGCTATCATTTTCACAAACGGCACAAATCTCAGCCAAAAAATAATTTTTCTGGCTTTTTTGAGCTTCATGTTAGAAATCTTATTCCTTTCAATTCTTTTTTCAACTAAATTTTCTTTTCCTTTCAGAAAATAGAACCCGCGAAATTCGCCAATATATTTTCTCATCTCTTCTTTTTCTAATTCTCTAATCACATCCGCCAAAGTACAACTTTCACCAATTAAGTATTTCCAAATCTCAAAAGCCGTCATTGGATAATCCATAACATCGTAATAGGCAATAGTTGACAGGATATTTTTTGAAAGATTGTCTGTCATAATTTTTAATTTTTTAAAAATCAGTGGAATCATGTGGGCTCACGTGATAATCAGTGGTTCTGATTTTTTAAAGATATTTCCCCGTCCAACTTCTTTGGCATTTTTTTAGTCCTGCCGGAAGCCCCGCATAAACTATTTCTCCTCCCCCGCTTCCACCTTCCGGACCAAGGTCAATCACCCAATCCGAATTTTTCACCACATCCGAATTATGCTCCACCACAAGCACTGAATTACCTTTTTCCACCAGCGCATCCAAAACTTTTAAAAGTTTTTTAACATCTTCAAAATGCAGTCCGATAGTCGGTTCGTCTAAAATATATAAGGTTTTTCCCGTGGATTTTCGCGAAAGTTCTGTGGCTAATTTTATCCTCTGCGCTTCCCCGCCAGAAAGATTAGTAGCACTTTGTCCGAGTCGCAAATATCCCAGACCAACTTTTTCCAGCGTTTGCAATTTTTCGGCAATCAGCGGAGATTTTTTGAAAAATCGTAGAGCATATGACACGCTCATATCAAGCACCTGAGCGATATTTACCCCCTGATATTCAATATCAAGCGTTTTTTGATTATAGCGCGTTCCAAGGCAAGATTCGCACTTCACATACATATCCGGCATCAAGTGCATTTCAATTTTTTTTGTGCCATCACCCTGACATTGTTCGCATCGTCCGCCTTTCATATTGAAACTAAAGCGACTGGCGTCATAACCTCGGTTTTTTGATTCCTCTGTCAGTGCAAAAATTTCTCGAATCTGAGAAAAAACTCCGGTGTACGTGGCTGCATTAGATCTCGGCGTTCGGCCAATTGGCGATTGATCCACATTAATAACTTTGTCGATAAAATTCAAACCGGTTATTTTTCTATGCTTACCAGGAACCTCATAAGCGCGAAAAAAATGTTTGGAGAGCGCCACGGCTAAAATGTCTGACACTAAAGTTGACTTACCACTGCCGGAAACTCCTGTGATTGAAACAAATCTTCCCAGCGGAATTTCTACATCAATATTTTTCAAATTATGTTCAGTGGCGCCCAGAATTTTCAAATATTTTTCCGATTTTTCACGCGGTTTTTTCTTCTCAGAAACCTTTTCCCGCCCACTCAAAAATCCAGCGGTTTTAGTTTTTGAAGCTTTGAGTTTTGCGATATCTCCTTGGAATATAACTTCTCCACCTTCTTCCCCCGCCCCAGGACCCATATCAATTATCCAA
Organism: Candidatus Moranbacteria bacterium UBA2206; assembly: GCA_002328565.1. Taxonomy (GTDB): domain Bacteria; phylum Patescibacteriota; class Minisyncoccia; order Moranbacterales; family UBA2206; genus UBA2206. The sequence goes on along the minus strand of DCUU01000076.1, from coordinate 11,935 downwards.
TCAGCTTTTTCTATTATTTCCTTGTCATGCTCCACTACAATCACAGAATTTCCATTTTCTTTCAAAAATTGCATCGTTTGAATAAGTTTTTGTGTATCCCTATCATGCAAACCAACCGATGGTTCGTCTAGCACATAAATTATACCGGAAAGTTTAGAACTAATTTGCGTCGCTAGACGAATTCTTTGCCCTTCTCCACCAGAGATGGAATCCGCCGAGCGAAAAAGTTCCAAATATTCCAAGCCAACATTTTTAAGCGCTTCGGCTTTTTCTTCCATTTCTTTTATGAGTGGTTCCATTATTTCCCTTTTTCCTTCTCCAATTGGCTCTGATAATAATTTTTGCAAAAAAATCAAAAAGGAATCTATATCCATTTTCACCGCGTCATCAATAGATTTTCCAGAAATCAAAACGGATAAATACGCTTCCTTCAATTTTTTCCCAGAGCATTTTGAACAAACGGTTTTTCGCATATATTTTTCCGTTTCTTTTTTGAATATAAACGAAGATGACTCTTCATATTTATTTTTGATTAGAGAAATTATTCCAGGAAAAGAAATTTCCTGTTTTTCATTTTCATAACCATCAAAAATTATCCCCATATTTTCCGGGCTAATTTTTCCAATCGGTTCATCAATTGAAAATCCTTTTTCTTTTCCAATTTTTTCTAAAATATCTAAATAGCTTCCTTCCGTTCGCATTCGTCCGCCTAACTTTGAAAGTGGCAAAACCGCCCCTTCAGAGAGCGACAAATTCTTGTTTGGAACAATCAATTCTCTGTCAATTTCTTGCACCACGCCCAGCCCCGCACAAGCTGGACAAGCCCCTTCCGGACTGTTAAAGGAAAAATTTTTCGGGGTAATTTCCGGAATTTCAAAAAAACAATTACTGCAAACAAAATCTCGATTATAAATCCGACTTTCACCATTATCCAAAGAAATAGCCATAAAGCCCCGCCCCAATTTGAAAGCCGTCTCAATGGAATCTAAGATTCTTTCCTTGTCTGGTTTTTGACTTTTGAAAGTTATTCGATCAACCACAATTTCCACGTTGCCATTTATTATTTGCTCTTTGTTCGCCAAAACTTCGGCAATCAAAACTGTTTTCCCATCAATTCTCGCTCTGGCATACCCCAGCTGACTAATATTTTTCAAAATTTCTTCCATGCTTTTTCCGTCTTGTCTAATTCTGGCCAGAATTATTATTTGTGTGTTATCTGGCATTTCCAAAATTTCTTCAATAATTTCATGGTTTTTCTTTCTCGCCATTGGCAATCGACAATGCGGGCAATAGGGCGTACCAACTTTCGCAAACAGAATTCGCAGATAATCATATATTTCTGTCATCGTGCCAACAGTTGAGCGTGGACTTCGACTGATGCTTTTTTGATCAATGGAAATTGTCGGGCTCAAATTTTCAATTTTGTCCGCGTCAGGCTTGGCAGAAATTTCCAAAAATTGCCGAGCATAACTCGATAGACTTTCCAAATATCGGCGGTTACCCTCAGCGTGAATCACATCAAAAGCCAAAGTTGATTTTCCTGAGCCGGAAAGGCCAGTAATAACCACCACTTTGTCCCGTGGAATTTCGATGCTAATGTTTTTCAAATTATTAACTCTAGCGCCAAAAATTTTTATTTTGTCTCGTTTCATATTTTTACCCTATGGAGTAATTTAATAATAAACCACAGGTGATATTATAAATAAATTGTACTTTATTTTTTGTTTATATCCATATCCGTACTCCATAGGGTGAATTGCATCTTACTGGATATTAATCTTACAAGAAATTTTGTCTTTTAGCAAGGGCTCACGTTGCATCATCAAAAACAAAAACCGGCTTGGAAAACTTTAAGCCAGTTTTTTCTGCTTTGCATAAATATGCTTAGGGAGCTGACTCACGCCAAGTGCAATCTTTTTCGCCAGGTTCACAAGGCGCGCCGAGGCATTTATCACAATATTCTTCGCCTTTGCAAGTATTTTCCGCGCCAGTGGTCAGATCATCCTCACAACAAAACTTTTCCCCAGAGCAAAGATATTCACAATCATTATAATCCAGCCAACGTTCATTTTTACAACGATTAGCGGTATCTCCGCAATTAGGAATACAGGTAGTCACATTTACGGCAGCTGTTTTATATAAAGATTCGATTGGTGGTATCCCACTACTGGAACATTTCAGACTATATGTCTTGAGTCCAGTAGTTTCTGGCGTAATAATTCTAGTAAAAGATCCTGCACCAATAGGACTTCCTGGCCAAGATCCTCCTCCACCAGTAACGGTGGTAGCGCAAGAAGTTGCCCCAATGACAGTTCCAGTCAATGTCACCTTGCTACCAAGCATAATTGGATTCGGACTAGCAGAAAGATTGACTGAAGGTCTTCTAGACGCCGAGCAACTCGCTGTTATCCCTCCGCTCAAGCCAGCACAACTCCAATTTACTTTTGTTCCAAATGTAGGAAAAACAGGATTAGGAGCAACAGGGGGAGTTCCTGAAGCACAAGTAGTATCTGATACTGGCCAAGCAAGTATCTCTTCACCATAAATTTTACCATTTCGAGTTCCGCAAACACCATTAGTGGGAGAACTGCTCCTTGAAGCCAAGCATCTAGCCTCCAGACCACCATATATTCCAGCACATCTCCAGCTCACAGTTTGCCCTGGAAGCGGAAAAGCAGGAGTCCAGTTGGCCGTGCCGACACTGCAAAAATCAGCGTTTGTGGTTCCTGGATAATTAGCAGTACTAAATCCATAATCACCGGCATTGATTCCACAAATTCCATCCTTTTTTATATAATAATACAAAGAATGTTCCCCAAGCAAAGTGCTACCTCTAGCCACATAAATTTTAATTGTTCCCCGCCCAGTATTCGCATTTAAATAGGAAGTTTTTCCGGCAATCTGAGGAACTATCATCCACTCCCCGCTATATATATAATAAGACACAATTGAAGCTCTCACAGAACTAGAACAACTACCCGTAGCCACCAAATCGACATACACATTCATAGTTTCTCCCAGATAATAAAGTCCCGTATTATTCACAAAGCAATCTCCGCTAGAACAATCCCAAAAACCATACATAATCTCATAGTGAGTGCAAAGATCACCACCTGTCGCAGTATAAGCCTCGGCTTTTTTAAAATTAATCAAGAAAGAAATCGCAATAATAAAGAAAATAAACAAAAAAGTTGCGCTGTTTTTTCTTCTTCTAATCAAAAATAACAACAGGGCAAAAACTGCTATTCCTGTGAAAAATAGAATGGCAATCTTGTAAATAGGAATTATTTTTCCAGAACTCGCGTCTTGTTTGCGGAGCTGATCTTCATTTTGCGTTTTGGCAAGTTCTGTTTCCTTGGCTTCCAAAGGAGCGACTACTTCTTTTTTGTCCAGCAAGTTTCCATTTTCATCTTTTATGAGAGCCGTAATCTTTGGACCCAGGCAATCTTTTGTAACAAGAATTTTTCGTTTCAAGTCGCTGTTACTAAAGGTCAAGTTTTCTCCAAGGATATCCGCACAATTATTTCCTTCGCTATCAGATAATTGCAATTCTAATTTATATTTATCCTCTTCCATTGAATTATCCCATCTAGAATATGAAGCGGGTTTTCCTTGGGACCATACAACAAAAATTTCAGCCGGATCTCCTTTTTTATAATTATTTTTGTCCAAGCCAAGATTTCTGATAGAAGCGCTAGCACCATCCAAAAAATAATGAAAAATAATTTTATTCGAGATATCCTTTTGGTCTTTTTTGAAACTTACGACTCCATCATAAAAATGGGGTCTTTGTGCCTTAGGAAAATCGAAGCTGATTTGTTTTTTTTCATTTGGAGCGAGGCTTATGGCATAATCTTGATTTTGTTCCTCTACTTTTAGTCCAGAAAAAGAATCAATATAATTTTCAAAATTAGCAAAAATATCTTGTTGTGAGTATGTTTTGTTTTCGATTGTGCAATTAAGCACTAAATTTTCATCAGCTTTCAAAAAAATTCCCTTATTTATTTCATATTTTTCCAAAGAAGTCTCATCCTCTTTTTTGACTTGAAAATGACATTCAGAAGGATTAACTTCGATTGAGGATACATTCGGATTTCCTTCTAATTTTATATTATTAATTTTAGCCATCGAAAGAGGCAGACCGGAAAAGCCTTCTATTTTGAGCCAAATATCATATTCCCCAAAAAGATATTCCGGCGCCTCATATTCAATTTCTCGAGAAACTTTTTGGCTTGGATTGAGCGCTATCTCTTGCGAAAAATTTTTGAAATCTAGTCTTTCTTGATTCTTCCCATCATCAGCCGGAGTCAAATAAATGGAGTATTTTATCCCAGCGATCATCTTCACATCATCATTCGCCAACTCAAAACTAATCTTGAAGTTGTTTTTATCCTGCGAAACTATTTTAACTTGCTGGAAATTAACATTAGCCGTGGAATTCATTTCTAACTCAGGCGGAATTGTTTCCTCTGTTGGGGGCAAGGTTTGCGATAAGCACACACTCGAAAAAACAATTGGCAGAATAATGACTAAAATAAGCGATGCGATTAATTTATTTTTCATTTATTTTTTCCAAAAAAATTATTTCTGAGTTTAGGGCGTCACTTCTCGCCAAGTACAATCTCTAGTGCCAACGCAGGTGCCTTCACAACCATCACTAACAACATCTCCCTTACATGCAGTTGAATCGGTGCCGGTACATTTTGGACTGCAGGTAGGTGGTGGAGGGGGTGGTGGTGGTCCACCAATAATAGTCATCTGTCTAAAAGGACAATTTGTTGACCAAGTAGTGCCATCCTTAGAAATAGCTAGCGATTTATAACTATTCGCAGAGATAGCTTGACTAAAGATTTGAGACTGCCAAGAAGATGTTCCTGTGCAATTGCTAGTGTCAAACCATTTATAATACAAATTATTTGGATCCACCAGAGGCTCTCCGATAACATAACCGCTTCCAGAAAAATTAACTATTCTCCCCCTCAGAACTGAAATTGACGATTCTGGAGATGTTATTTGCGCCATAGGCGTTCCGGCAATTTCAGTACAAATTTTTGTTCCTGCCTTATAATTGCAACCATCAAAACAACTTTCATTTGGACATAGTGTAGCCAACTTGCTAGCAGGACAATTATTATTAGGAACGCAACCGCCAGCATAACCACAACTGACACCGTTCCAAAGAAATCCCGCACTGCACACATTTACATTCCCAACGCAAGTTTTCTTTTCGCTAGGCTTGGCGCTATTCCAAGTTGTGAAATTGCACTTTCTTGTTCGCGTTGATCCGGAAGTATTAATATAACTATTATTAGCACCATCTGTGTTACTAAAAGATGTTCCATTTGGATAATAATAATTTTGGGTAAAAGTCGGAGATTTATAAGTGCAAGCATAATCAGCACAATTAAAATCTTCACAAATAGCACTCCATCTGTCAACGCCGGATGAAGAAATCCAAGCGCTTTGCGACTGACCGGAATTTATCGTAAAATTGTAACCGATGCAACCTGTAGCTCCTGCTGACTCACCACTATTAACATTGACTCTTCCTACACAAGTGCCTTTTTCATTTGGAGCTTTGTCATTCCAAACCGTATAGGTGCATCTTCTCGACTGCACCACGCCCGAAGTGTTGCTATAGCTATTATTAGCCCCAAATATACCGCCTGAAAATGCTGTTTCTCCATAGGTTTGAGTAAACGTTGGTGATTTATAGGTGCAAGCAAAACCATCACATCCAAAATCCTCGCAAACCGCACTCCACCTATTAACTTCGCAAGTTGAACAAGCTGAAACCCAAACACTCTGTGATTGGCCGGAATTTATCGTATAGTCATAGCCAATGCAAGTTGGACCACTTGGTGGTTTTGGAGGTTCTGAGGTACCACTTTTGACATTAGTTGTTCCAATGCATGTTCCTTCCAGACCAGTACTGCTATTTTTGACAGTGTAGACACATCGCCTTGTTTTTATTGAACCTGAATTATTATAAAATTTAAGATTTGCAGAAGTGATTGTGCCCGTGGTGGCTCCTCCTGGATAATTTTGAACATTACCTTGTGAATATTCGCAAGTAAGACCAGAGCAAATAAAATCTTCACAGACCGCACTCCATTTATCAGCATTTGTAGCTGAAATAGAACTAACGACCGAACCACCAGAATTTACCGTGTTGTCATAGCCAACGCAAGAAGGAGTGCCGATACACGCCCCTGCCTTACATTGTTTGGGTTGAAAACTAACAGTTGTACAATTTGTTCCGTCAGGTGCATTTGAATATGAACAAGTATTTGATGAGCAATTTTTTACCTTGCAAGCTTGATCTTCACAATCCGAACTCGTGTTGCATTCAACGCATTTACCGCTGTTGCAAGGGCAAGTATAATTTTGAAAAGTACGAATACCGCTGTCTTGACAATAGTACTCAGTCAAATTATTCCCCGCGCAAGTATCATTAGTAACGCTTGCGTTATAAGTAGTAGTTCCTCGAATATAAGGAGCATTGCCACCATCTGTGTCGGTACAAACAGCGCTCACTTGCCTTGCTAGTGAAAAAAATGCTAGTAAAAAAACTAAAGAAATGATAATTTTTTTGTTCATATTATTTTTTATTATCTTCGTTAATATTTATTCTTATCACATCCCTTGTTTCTTTGTCGTATGCAACTACAATTTCTTGGCCAACCTTCAAATCTGAAAGATTAACAGCTTCCTTGCTTTCGTTGTTTCCTCTGGTTATGGGTGTTGTTGGATTAGTAAGGCTTATATTGAAAGTTTCTACACTTTTTTGCTTTTCTTCTTCGCTATAATCGCTCCTGCTTTTTTCCAGGGTTATAAAATCTATTGAATTTTCATTTAATTTTACCAAATAGCCAGCTCTTGTTTCTATGGAATATTCTTCACTATCATTCACTTTTTCTTCCTCGGAGTTTTTCTGACTCGGGATGCTAAAAATTTCCGTTTTATATTTATTCAAAAAGAAAAAGATAAAATATGCGACGGTGAGGATGATAATTATGCCAATTAAAAAAACTGCACGTTTTTTATTCCGCTTAAGGTGTTTTTTGTTTTTATCCATTTTTTCTTGTCCCGTTGAGTTCGTTTTTTAACGGATATTCAACTGGGATTATTTTTATCCCTGGAAATAAAGTTTAAAGAAATTATTCCACGAGATTAATTTTTTATTACTGCTAGAATTATACCACATTTTCATTTCTAATACCAAGAGCAGACTTATCCACAGCCCCTAAAAATTCTTTTTTTCGCAATTTTCTATGGTACCCAATCGCAAAACGGTGGGCTTCGTTTCTGATTTGTTCGATTATATTTTGGTCTAATTTTGGAACATTGCCGAATGTTCGCAGATCTAATTTTTTTCGCGTTGGTCCTTTTGCCACTGCTAAAAGCGGAATTTCCAGTTTATAATTTTTGAGAACTTGGCGCGCCATATTGAGATGCCCTGCTCCGCCGTCGAGCAAAATCAAATTGGGCAGTGGCCAACTATTTTGAAATCTTCGACTGAGCACTTCTCGCATTGCACCCACATCATTAGCGCCGTCAATGGTTTTTATTTTGAATTTTCGATATTGACTCTTGTTTGGCTGTATAGACGCAAAATTTTGCGTCTCTACACATGCATTATCAAACACCACCATCGAACCCACATTAAATTTTCCAGAAATATTAGAAATATCATATCCCTCAATTCGCATTTTATCCGTAGGGAACAAAAATTTTTGTTCCCTACCTGAAATCAACGCGATATCCTGAATATGTTGCAACGCAAAAATTTTGCTTCTAATTTCCCCCGCTTTCTCAAATTCTTCTTTTTTCGCATAATCGGCCATTTCTTTCTTGAGCTTTGCCAACAAATTTTTCTTTTTCCCTTCCAAAATCATTTTGATCCCGCGAATATTTTTTTGGTAATCAATTTTTGAAATTGCGCCCGCATACGGCCCAGGACAAAGCCCTAATTGAAAATCCAAACACCCCTTTTCCGAATTTTCTTTTTTGTTATGATAGGGGAAAATTTTCCGCAAGATCTTCAGGGCAATTTCAATTTGTTTTTTGCTTGTATAAGGACCATAAACTGAACCGATTTTTAATTTTAAATTTTTAATTTTTAATGAATTTGAAATTTGAGTAATGTCTGTTTTATGCACAACCAATAATCGTGGGAAATCTTCTTTAGTTATAGCAACATAGCAAAATGATTTATCGTCTTTCCCATCGACATTATATTTCGGCTGAAATTTTTTGATGAGTTCTTGCTCCAAAATATACGCCTCCAAAACTGTCTCAGTTTTTCTGATTTCGATATCCTTAACTTCCGAAATCATCATCTCAATCGGCCGTGAATGTTTGGGGGCTAAGTCCCCATAATGGGGACTTAGCCCCCATGAAAAATATGATCCGACTCGATCTTTCAAACTCGTCGCCTTTCCAACATAAATAATCTTCCGACTTACATCACGAAAAATATACACTCCCGGTGAATTAGGAAAAGACTTAATTTTTTTAGAAATATCTGCCATATTCCTGCATAATACTTACTACTTTCTACTTTCTACTTAATACTTCTTTCAGGTATTTCCCTGTCCAACTTTCTTTGTGATATTTCGCCACTTCTTCCGGCGTGCCGGAAACTATGAGTTTTCCCCCGCCGTCTCCGCCCTCTGGCCCAAGGTCAATTATCCAATCAGCTGTTTTGATCACATCCATATTATGTTCAATGACCACCACAGTATTGCCGGCGTCCACCAAACGATTCAAAACTTTCAAAAGTTTTTTGATGTCATCAAAATGCAAACCCGTCGTTGGTTCGTCTAGAATATAGAGCGTGTCGCCGGTGGCTCGACGTGAAAGCTCAGTGGCTAATTTTATCCTCTGCGCTTCTCCGCCAGAAAGCGTGGTAGCGCTTTGCCCAAGTTGAATATATCCCAAACCAACATCTTCCAAAACTGCTAGCTTATCATGAATCTCAGGAAAATTTTGAAAAAATTCCCGCGCATCTGTTATCGTCATATCCAAGACTTCGGCAATATTTTTTTCCTTATATTTCACTTTCAGAGTTTCACTGTTATATCTTTTGCCGGAACATATATCGCACGGCAGATAGACATCCGGCATAAATTGCATTTCGATTTTGAGTTGTCCGTCCCCTTGGCAATTGTCACATCTTCCACCCTTAACATTAAACGAAAATCTACCAGGAGAATATCCCCTACTCTTGCCATCTCGCGTCTGGGCAAACAATTCGCGAATAGGAGTGAAAAGTCCCGTGTAGGTAGCCGGATTAGATCTTGGCGTTCTTCCGATTGGACTTTGGTCAATCATGATAACCTTGTTGATATAGTGTGCGCCAACAATTTCATTGTGTTTACCAGGGCGATCCAGAGTGCGCATAATGTCACGCGCCAAAGATTTATATAGAACATCTTCGACTAAGGTTGATTTTCCCGAGCCCGAAACTCCCGTCACGCAAGTCAAAACTTTCAAAGGAAATTCTACTGTGACATTTTTGAGATTATGCTCACGCGCTCCCCGAACAATAATTGATTTTTTGTTTTTCATACTCCGCCTGGAAATTGGAATTTCAATGGATAATTCTTTTCGCAAGTATTTGGCAGTAAGCGATTTCTTGCTTTTCAAAACTTCCTGCGGTGTTCCAGAAGCGATAATTTCTCCGCCGTGACGCCCCGCCCCTGGACCAATATCCACCAAATGATCGGCAGCTAACATTGTTTCTTCGTCATGCTCCACCACAATCAAAGTGTTTCCCACATCACGCAATCTCAAGAGCGTTTCCAGAAGTTTAGTATTATCTCTAGCATGAAGTCCCACTGATGGTTCATCTAGAATATAGAGTACACCCACTAGTTGTGAACCAATCTGCGAAGCCAAACGAATTCTTTGCGCTTCTCCACCTGCCAAAGTTGCCGCGCTACGTCCCAGCGTCAGATATCCCAGTCCTACATTTTCCAAAAAACTCAAACGATTTTTAATTTCAATAAGAATTCTGCCTGCAATCAATTCTTCTTTTTGACTAAATTTCAATTCCTTGAAAAATTTCAACGCTTCAAAAATACTAACCGAAGAAATTTCTGAAATATTTTTGTTATGCACTGTCACCAAAAGAACTTCTTTTTTATATCTTGCACCGAGACACTCTGAGCAAGGATTTTGCGACATATATTTTTCTGTGTCTGCACGCACCGCATCTGATTGCGTTTTCTTATATTTATCTTGCAAATAGCCCACCGCTCCGCGCCAATTCATATTATATTTCCAAACTGCTCCAGTTTTTGAGCGTAGCGTCACTGGAATTTGCTCTGCCTCATCTTCCGAAATCATATATTGAGCATCCTTATTTCCATAAAGCAAAATATTAAAATCTTCTTCCGATAAATCTCGCAAGCGCGTATTTTCTGAGATATGAAAATGATTTGTCACGGCGCGAAGAATTGTTCCTTGCCAATTATTTTTCTTATAACTCCACGGCATAATCGC
>DCUU01000076.1:0-1403 GCA_002328565.1 Candidatus Moranbacteria bacterium UBA2206 | reverse complement strand
TCCGGAAATTCAATTTCATGAATCGAGCAAGCCAAATTTTGATTGAAAACCATCTCATTAACCTTTGACTTTTCATTTTTTCCGCCAAAGGCGGATCCGCCTTTGGCGGAGACTTTTGACCTTATTTTAACTAGTCCTTCTGACAATTTCAATGCTTTTTCTACTCCTTCAAAAATTCGAGAAATATTATTATCTGTTATTTGCGTTTCATCCACTAAAATATCAATGCTGTGCTTTTTATACCTTTCAAGTTTTATTTGATCTTTTATTTTCGCATTGAGTTCAATCTTCTTTCCATTTACATAAGCAAGAGAATATCCTCGTCGAAACATTTCCAAGAGCATAGTGCCATACTCCCCTTTTCTTTGTCTGACAACTGGCGAAAGAATTTCTACAAAACAGTTTTCTTCATTATTTCCTTCTCCTTTATAAGGAGAAGGTGCCTCGGTACTCCGAGGCGGATGAGGTCGAGGGATGCACATATCAATTACCCTATCCACAATTTCATCGGTGGAAAGTTTCGCAATTTCTTGTCCGCACTGCGGACAATGTGGGATCCCAATTTTGGCATAAAGTAAGCGCAAATAATCTTGAATTTCAGTGACTGTCCCGACAGTAGAACGCGGATTATGTGAAGCCGCTTTTTGATCAATCGAAATAGCCGGTGAAAGGCCTTCGATATAATCCACATCCGGTTTATCCATTTGACCCAAAAATTGCCGAGCATAAGAAGATAAACTTTCCAAATAGCGCCTTTGACCTTCCGCAAAAATTGTGTCAAAAGCCAACGTGCTCTTGCCAGAACCGCTAATGCCGGTGAAAACTATGAATTTGTTTCGAGGCAATTCAAGATTAATATTTTTTAGATTATGCTCCCGCGCTCCTCGAATTATTAATTTATCATTCATAAATGCCAAAAACTTCCCCTTTTGAGGTACTTAATATTTAATTATCATCTTTCAATCATATTACACTTTAGCGCGAATTTTTATTCTAATCAAGCACTATAGACTAAAAAGTTGAGGCATTATTTCGCCCTACACTTTGATAATCTCTTACGAATCATCTTCTTAGCTAATATTCTTTTTTCTGAAATTACTAACAAGCACAAAAAAATATCCTTATTTAAGCTACTGTATGTTTTTTTACTAGTCTCTCATTAGCCATATCTCTATATTTTTGTATTTTCCTTTTGTTAAAAGATACAAAATAAATTGAAACCAATACAAAAAATCTTTCCGCCATAGCTTTCCATTTACTGAATTTTGGTAATTCAAGGTGACTGTTAATTCTAGTTGATTCGCCAATATCTTTTTTGAAACAATCAATAATATTATTTACAAGCTCCTTATTTTCTGAATAAACATTTTGCTCATTCAATCCTTTAAAAAAGCTATTAGCAC
>DCUU01000005.1 GCA_002328565.1 Candidatus Moranbacteria bacterium UBA2206 | reverse complement strand
ATAACCAGCACTAAAAACATTCCCAACCAATCCGCCTCCGAAAAAGTCGCGTTTGGCCGTCCGGGCATCGCCTCAAAACCATTTAATCCTCGCAAAAACCAAATATTCTGCCAAATTCCATAAATCACAACAATCAAAGAAGAACTCAAGAAAAATGGAATAATCCTCTTGAGATCTTCCAAATTTTGAACATAATTTCGCACTAAGAAATATAAAGCCACAAAAGTCGCCAAGATTATGGAAAGTTTCAGGCTAAGTAGAGGTTCGACCTCCATTATGGAGGTCGAACCTCTAAACGCGCTTAAAAAGCTAGACGCTGTAATAACTAGAATTAAATAATCCACAAAATTTAATTTTGCCAACTTGAAATTCAGTTTTCCGGAAAGCAATCTGATTATTATGGCAGTAATTGTGAGTGCGCCGATAAATTGATATGGCCTGATTGCAATTCCAAGTTCGACTGGCGCCAGATTGATGTTTTCTAGCGCAATCGTACCAACGAAAAACAAAAACGCCCATCCAGGACGGTACAGCGCGAAAAATAAAACTAAAATTGCAAAAAAAACAAAATCCCCTGTTCGCAGAGGAATAATTTTCAAATTATTGCAAATTATCAAAATCAAAACTAAAACCACATTCGCTAAAATCAACCAACTCTTTGGTTTGTTGAGGTTATTGACAAATTGTTGAAAGATTGATAGCATATAATATTCCTTAAAATATATATTAGGCAATATTCATTATAGAATTTAAAAAGAAAAGGAGATAGCCATGGGTGGATTAATTTTTTTCCTCCTAATGATGCTGTATGTTCTTGAGGAAGAAGATGATGATGATGATTCTGATGATTATGATATTTAATATCCACCCCGCTTCTTCCGGTATTCCGGTCGAAGCGGGCTTTTTTTATTTTAAAATTACATTTTATTTTATCCCTCTCTCCCTTTGGGAGAGATGTCGCGTACTCGCGACAGAGAGGGAACAAACTTACAAAAATTACTAGGATTTATTAGAATAATTTTTTTATTATTTTAATTTCGCCCTTTCCCTCTCCTGTCCGGAGTACCGGACATCCTCTCCCTAAGGGAGAGGTGGAAATTATAAATTTTCTATTATATTCAAAATCTTCTCTGTAAATTTTCCCCACGAAAATTGTTTGGCGCGTTCCATTCCTCGCGATTTCAGTTGGTCGCGAAGCTCACAATTTGTCAAAACATTTTTCATAACCATTGCAATATCCATTATATCATCAGGATTACAATATAGCACACTATCTCCCCCAACCTCAGGCAGTGAAGAAATTTTTGAAGTGATGACAGGCGTGCCAACATTCATTGCTTCTAGAATTTGCATACCGAAACCTTCATAATGTGATGGGTAGACAAACATAACCGCATGACTAAACAGGGCCGGCAAATCTCTTTGTGGAACTTCACCCAAGAGAATTACGTGCTTCGTCAAATTCAATTCTCGCAATATTTTTTCTATCGGCGTTGCCAGACTCAAGCTTTCCGGCAAAACTTTTCCATAAATCACCAGCTTCGGAAAATCTGGCAAAAAATTTTCTTTTTTGTTTCTTTCCAGAAGTAATTTATACGCTCGCACCACCCCTTCCACATTTTTCCGCACCTCATATCCCCCACCAGCTAAAATATAGCCTGGATTTAATTTATATTTCTTTAAAATATTTTGCTCTCGCAGAGACGCAAAATTTTGCGTCTCTACCTTATATGAATCATCCACATCAATATATTCAGTAGTAATTTTGTCTGTGCTAATATTCAAATGTTGAATCAAATCTTTTTCTGTCCTTTTGGAAACAGCAATGATCTTGTCCGCCTTTTTTATCCCATATTCTGTTAATTTCCAATATACTTTTTTTCTTGCATTATCAAGATAGCGTGAAAATAGCTTTGGAATGATATCATGCACTATCATAATATGCCTGATTGATTTATCCAAAACAGTCGGACTCTGATAGAGACTGACAAAAACATCACAACCGTCTTTTTTAACAAAGCGTGGCAAAAGGATTTTTTCCCACCAAATTTTTCGAATCAAATCATCGCGCTTATAAACCGGTAAGAATATTTTCTTACTAAAATTATCAGGAAGTTTAAAGCCTTTTGAAATATCTTCTTCCAAATATAAAATAAATTCAATGTCTTTTGACTTTCCTGCCTCGTCGGCAGACGGGTGACTTTCGACTTTTGACTCACTTAATTTTCGCAGAAAATTAAACGTCACTTGCCCAATGCCAGTATTGGGCTTTCTAAGATATGAAGCATTGATACCTATTTTCAGTCTGTTATCTCTTTTCCTCATTTTATTTCTATTACACGTTTTATGTTATATGTTTCATGTTTCATGTTTCATGACTTTATTGTAAAGCCAAAATCAAATTATGTCATCCCCCTATAAAATAAGGACTTACACGTTTCACTGAAAATCTATTTATGTAGCCAGTACAATGGCAGGATCATAATCAATGATCTCTACCTATAATCTTAGTTGAATTTTTTGTAATTTCAGCGAACAATAGATTTGAAGGGAAATGCGTAAGTCCCAAGATTATCCATTGCCAGATAATCTTTTTTAGGCTATAATCAATTCATAATAAAAGTTAATTTTTAAGCCTATAATACTTATGTTTAGTATTGTTAAATTTGCCATTTGGATTGTTCTTTTTTTAGCCGCAACCTATTTTGTGCTCAGTTTTTTTGGTTATGATGTTAATCGGGAATATTTTTCCGGTACCAGAAAACAATGTGAAGAAAAATTAAAAACATGCACCAATGATGTTTTTCACCAAGGCGTCGATAACGCCAAATGCGATTTTAATTGCGTTGATCCGAAATTAATAATTAAGAAAAAATAATTTTGTCATCCTGAACTCGTTTCAGGATCTGTACTTATGGAAAATAAGATGCTGAAATAAATTCAGCATGACAATCTAAAAAATATGAAATTAATCATCAACATCCCAGCCTACAACGAAGAAAAAGATCTCGGGAAAACAATTGCTAGAATCAAGGAAAGTCTTTCGAATGATTTCTATTCAAATGAGGGCGCGCGTATTACTGAAAAATTAATTCAGGTAGTAGATGATGGTTCAAGCGACAATACCGCCGAAGTTGCCAGAGAAGCCGGAGCTGATATTGTCATTTCCTATAAACCCAATCGAAGGCTCGCCTATTCATTCAAACAGGCCGTAGAAAGTTCCCTCAAGAATGGTGCGGATTTTATGGTGAACATTGATGCAGATGGGCAATTTGATCCCAATGACATTCCCAAACTTCTATTACCAGTGTTGAAAGGTGAAGCAGACATGGTAATTGCTAATCGTTTTGGAAGCCATAAAGCTAAAAATATTCCTTGGATTAGAGAAAAACTGAATAAATTTGCCGCTAGCGTCATTAGTTTTTTTCTAAATTATAAAACTAATGATTTAACTTGCGGTTTTCGCGCTCACTCTCGAGAAGCAATGCTTCGGCTAAATTTGACCAATATTCATTTTACCTACACCCAAGAAACAATCATCGATGCTGTTGGCAAAAATCTAAAATTGAAATGGATACCGATCACAGTCACTTATTTTGACAATCGTGAAGCCAAAATTACCAAATCAATTTTTAAGTTTGTCAGCAACTCTGGAAAAATAATTCTGAAAGCCATCCGCGATGTGAGACCGCTTAAATTTTTCGGTTGGCCAGGAATATTCTTGCTTACTATTGGACTTATAGGTTTTTCCATTTTTCTTTTTCATTATTTTCAAGGCTTCAAAATTTCTCCATACTTAAATTACATTATTTTCTCTGCTATCTCAATGCTCCTAGGAATCCAGCTTATCGTTTTTGCTTTGATTGCTGATATGATCAAATCCGCCCGCCAACTCACCGAAGAGCTTTTCTACCAATGGAAGAAGGATAAGTATAATAAGTTATAAAGTTTATAAAGTTAAAAGTCTATAAAGTCAATGAAAATATTATTCATCTCTCACTCCTATCCCCCAATTCTTGGCGGAGTGGAAAGTCAAAACTATAATTTAGCCCAAGGGCTTTCAAAAATTTCCCAAGTTAAGATTATCGCCAATGGTCACGGCAAATGGTGGCTTCCGTATTTTATTCCGGTAACTTTTGTCCGCGCATTTTTTTTGATGATGAATTATGACGCTTGTCTTGTGGGAAATGGCGTTTTGGCACCCATAGCCACTGCCTTGAAATTTTTTCATCCCAAGAAAAAGTTTTTTTCTGTTGTGCATGGGCTTGATATAACTTTTGCTAATAAGAAAGGAATTCTACCAAAAATTTATAAAGCTATTAATATTCCTTCGATTAAAAAACTCGATAGGCTTTTTATGGTAGGAAATTTCACTATCGAGGAAGCCGTAAAAGCAGGTGTTCCTAAGAAAAATTGTATTTTTATCCCCAATGGCGTATCGCTTGAAAATTTTAGAAAAGAATTTTCTCGAGAAGATTTGTCCGCACTATGGGGAAAAGACACCACCGACAAAAAAGTAATTTTACGCCTTGGAAGATTTGTTCCGCATAAAGGCACCGCTTGGTTTATCAAAAATATAATGCCGCGTTTACCAGAAAATGTCATCTTGTTTGCCGTAGGAGGTCGCGTTGATAAAAATACCGCCGGCGATCCGGATAATTTTTCTGATTGCGAAAAAGAAATAACAGATAATCATCTAACAGATAGGGTAAAACTTATTCCTAATGTTCCGCAAAAAGATTTGGAAGTTTTGTTAAACACTGCTGATTTAGTTGTTTCTCCTAATATTAATTATAAGAATTCATCAGAGGGATTTGGCATTAACGCTGTTGAGGCGGCGGTCTGCGAAAGAATAGTTATCGCTTCAAATATGCAAGGTTTGGCTGATGCGATTAAGGACGGCAAGAATGGCTTCCTGGTTGAAAGTGAAAATATTGAACAATGGGTCAAAAAAATCAATGCTATTTTTTCCGCCGGACCGGAATTTGCTAAAAACTTCGGGCGTATGGCAGGAAAATATGTTGAGGAAAACTTCACCTGGGAAAAAATTTCAAAGAGATATTTGGAGGAGATGGAGAAAGTTAGTAAATAAAAGATAGTTAATACGCAATTGTCATTCTGAACTTGTTTCAGAATCTTACAGCGTTTCGAGATGCTGAAATAAATTCAGCATGACAAAGATAAAAACACTTTATTATTTATGCTTAATTTTATTTTTAACCAAATATTATTTTATATTTCTATCGCCGTAATTTTATTTATTCCGGGATATTTTTTGCTTTTGGCTATTTTTGGAAAATCCAAAATATTAACTGCTTTGGAAAAATTCGTGCTTTCCTTTGGCCTAAGCATAATCTTTGTCGATTTAGCTTTGATTCTTTTGGATAAATTCAATTTACCCATCAACACAAAATTTATTCTTATTTCTATTTTGCTGTTCATTATTTTCTGCTATGGGATATTTGCAATTCAGAAAGAAAAACAAGCAGATAATTTGAAAAGTATTAATTATTCCAAAAAACAAATATTTCTAATAATTTCGATTATTCTTTTTAGTATTCTGATTCGCGCTTTTTTTCTTTCCTATACAATCGCTCCAACTGGAACAGATCTTGGTCATCATATGTATTGGACCAAAAAAATCATGACTACCGGAGAAATTCCCGCCTACGAAAAAATAGAGATAGTCCAAAAAGACGGTGCCTACGCTATAAGTGAACCGTCGGCCATTGATGATTTCATAATCGGTGAGCATTTGATTTTTGCTTCCATTGGACTTGTCTCAAAAAATGACGTTGCCTCCGCCTTCCCGCCAATTATATTATTCGCCATCAATATAGTAGGGATGTTGGCTCTTTTTGTTTTATCCGAAAGAATTTTTTCTTCTCTATCTTATGGAAAAAATATCTCCATAACTGTTTTGTTTTTTGTTGGCTCTCTTTTTGCCCTTTCCGGTTCACAAGGAAATTTCATCAGCGGAGGCGTGATTGGAAATCTTCTTGGTAATCTGCTCATCCCTTTGATTTTTTATTTTTTCTTTCGAGGCATAGTGGAAAAAAATTCCGCTTTTTTCTCCCTAGGACTCCTCACCTCCTTTGGTCTCGCCTACACTCATCACCTCAGTACTTTTATTTTTGCCTTTTCCTTGATTTTCGTCCTATTTTTTATTTTGCTTTTTAAAGGCAAGGAATTTTTTTCTGAGATAAAAAAATGGCTGGCGTTGATTTTTTCTCCTAGTGTTTTGGCAATTATTTTTTTGGGAATTGCTTTTTTCTTTTTCGTAAGAATGCCTAGCTACATTGAAAACCAAGCCGTCAAGACAATTGTTGGAGAGCCATCCCGCTCAACCAAAGCCGGACTAAGTATGGCGCAAATTTTTGCCACCGTTGGAGAAAGTCGCGCCACTCTTGGCATAATTGGAATAATACTGCTTTTTATTTTTTTCAAAAAAAATAAATACCAAAGCGCTCTTATGGTCGGCTGGTTTCTTTCGATTTTCATTATGTCTTGGAAGCCAACCCTCCTTCATATCGACATCCCCTCTTCCCGCATTGGAAACTATCTCATTCTTCCACTCATTCTTTCTGGAGCTTTCGCGCTAAATTGGATTTTTTTTGATTATCTGCATGCACAAGAAGAAGACAAGAATTATTTAAACAAAAATTGGAAATTATCCGCTTTTCTTATTTTGGCCCTGTATGTTTCTATTGGCGGATTCATGTCTCAAGCTCAATCAATCAATCCCGCAAAAGCCAATTCGAAATTTATCGAAACATTCGCTGTGGCAAAATATTTAGCCCAAAAAACTAGTAACGAGGATATTATCCTAAAAGATCATAACTATGTCGCATCTGATTCTTGGATGAAAGTTTTT
>DCUU01000033.1 GCA_002328565.1 Candidatus Moranbacteria bacterium UBA2206 | reverse complement strand
ATAATGAATGGGGATATTCCAATCGACTGGTTGAGATGGCACAATATATTCAGAACCACTGATTATCACTGATCTCACTGATTTCACATGAATTTAAAATTCAAATTGTTCTAAATTTGGGTAAAACAACCGTCATCCTGAGCTTCGACCAAAGTCGAAGCGAAGGATCTGCTTGAAATAATTGAAAGTGAAATTCAAATGAAACAGCCTTGCGTTTACATTATGACTAATCATTCTAGGACTTTGTATATTGGAGTGACAAGTAATATAAGGAGAAGAGGTTGGGAACATAAGGAAAAACTGATTGAAGGTTTTACTAAGAAATATAATATAGATCAATTAGTTTATCATGAATTTTTTGAAGATATGCCGACAGCTATTGCCAGAGAAAAAGAATTGAAAGGCTGGGTTAGAAGAAAAAAGATAACTCTGATTGAAAAAGATAATCCCGAGTGGTTGGATTTGTATGATGAATTATAATGGTGGTGATACAAGGCAGATCCTTCGTCCGGCTAGCGCCGTCCTCAGGATGACGGGACAATGACTAGCGCCGTCCTTAGGATGACGGGGTGATGTAAATAATAAAGTAAATATTTCTTTATGAAATTCGAAGGAAATCTGGCGAGAAAAAGTATGCCGGTTTTTGATGATAGGGAGGCGGATATTTCCAAAGAAAAAGGAAAATTGAATTTGCAAAGTTTAGCTTTGGAAAAACTGGGAAGAAAAGATATTTCCGGCGAAGAAAGAAATGAGAGTTATAAGATTTTATTCGAACAAAATCCTGATTTAGCCATGGAGTTGGCGAAGAAAGAAGAAGTCTTTCCGCTCACCGCTCTGACTAAGTCGGGATTTTTTTATTTTCAAAGTGATGCCTCCTCTAATCTGGACAGCGAAATTCGAGGGTTAATTAATAGTGATAAAATTAAAACTAGCGAATTTAAGATATATGCGCCAGAAATTTTAGAGTGGGCAAAAAAGGATCTAGCTTTTTCTGTTTTGAAAGGTGCCGGAGGTGTTGGCAGAAGTCTTACCGAGCGTAGTGATTTCCGAAGATTGGTTGAAATTGCTGGGCAAAGAGATGAGGAAATGGAAATGCTAATTGGAAAAGAAAAGCCATTGCAACAAGGTAAAGAAAAATATGAAAGAAGGGAAGATCGAGTGGAGATGGCGGAAAGAATTTTCCGGCGGGAAATGGAAAAAGTTCAAGATTTGCCGGAAGGAAAAAATATTTTCTACCAAAATGCCAAAGCGGTTTTTTCCACGGAAGGCGAAGCGGGACTGCAAAAATTTCTAGAAAAGCACCAAGATAGAATTGAAGAAATGCCACCGCATTTGATGTTGGATTTGCATTATATGCGCTACGCCGGATTTCGAGAATTCAAACTACCGGAATCAGGTGATTCAAGAAAAAAAACTCCGAGAGAAATTGGAATCGATGCGATAAATATGGTCAAAGATGCCCTGGAAAAAGGTGAAGAAAATTATCAGGTCAAAGCGCATGGAAAAACTAGAATGCATCGGTTGGCAAAAGCTTTGGCAGGTATGCTAAACGCTCCTGGGACACTCACAGAAGGATTTGCTTTTTCAGAACTCAAAAGAGATTTTGAAAAAAGTCTCAGAGAGCGCTATGGTGCGAAAGTGGAATGGGATGAAAAAACTGATGGGATTCAACCGAAGATTATTTTGGGGGAGAAAAAAGAAAAAAAGATTTTACGAGATAAAGAAATAAAAATCCCAAAAGGCTGGATGGTGCCGAGGACTGAAAATATTAACGACGAAATAGTTTATATATTGGATAATAATAGGGGATCAGTGCTTATTACTGAGAATGGACCGATTAAAGATGATGGAAGATTATTTTATGCCATATTCTTAAATCAATTTGAAAAAATAAGGAACAACATTTTTGCTGTGGCTAGAACAAACGAGTATATAGAATATTATAATAATAGTAAATCACGTCTGGATAGTGCATTTAGGGAAACTATTATAGGAAAAAATGGTCCGATTATTCAGGATAAAAATATCGCGCGTGTTTATCTGAAAGATTTTAAAGATAGAATTATTTTTAAAGCTGTAAAAATAGATGGGAAGAATGTTGTGATGGAATCAGATGGAAAAACAAGTCATCAGCTTGGTCATGAAGAGTTCAAAGATATAAGCCTTATCACAGATACTGGCAGTGGGATCGTTTATGTGGCAGAAAGATTTGATGGGAGTCAGGCAATTGTGACAGAAAAAGGGATTGTTAAATGGGAAGTGGCTAAACCAAGAAACAGATATGACAAAATATTCATAACAGATTTAGTCGATATTAAAGGAAAGATTTTTTTTGAATTATCCGAAGGCTTTGAGGAGAGTCATAATAGAACCGTAATTAAAAAAACTACCCCTATGTCAGAAGATGGGCCAATTGGGAATGAAGTTCTTGGAACTATTGGAGAGTTTAAAAATATCAATGACAAGCTTGTTTTTACTAGTAAAACAAAAAATGCTCACTGGACCATTATGACCGAAAATGGTCCAATCGGAGACGAATTCGATAAAATTTATGAGATATTTTGCCAAAACGAACAGGCTTATGTAATTGGAAAAAATGGGAATGAAATTATAAGAAAACACATTCCGGAATTGAGCGAAGAATTAAAAAATCCTAAAGAAAAACTAGAGGATATGAAAGTTGATATTTCCAATTATGAGACGAGGTTTGCTTCAGAAGAAGCTAGAAATATTTATGATAAGCTTGTAATTACAATAAAAACAAAGGACGGAAAAGATGCTATTATAATTGATGGCATTTTAGTGGATATGGAGATGTATAATGGTAGATATGAAGTACAGGAAATTAATGGGAAAATTGTTTTTCAGTCAAGAAAGAAAAATGGCTGTGTCGTTATGATGGGAAACAAACAGATAAGCAATGAATTCGATGGAATTGATAAAATCTTCAGTCAAGACGATCAAGCGTATGTTTTGGGAAAAATTGAAGACAAGATTGTCAGAAGACACATTCCAGAATTAAGTATTCAAGAAGATCAGGAAACGAAAATAGAACTAAATTTTCAAGAAAAAGAAATTTTGGAAATGCTCAATATTTTGAAAATTGGTCAAAATCGGCCGAGATGGAAAAAAGAAATGAGCGAGGAAGAAAAAGAAAGGTATGGGGAATTCTATGATCATTTTAGGGAACTAAGCAAGAAATTTTTTCAAGAAGATTCAAGAAAAATTCCATTCAATAGTTTGCTTCAGGAAGCGGTCGCCGGATTTTCGGAAAAAAATAAACTTTATGCGCAAAAAAATTCTGCTGATCCAAATGAACTGCTCAATGATTTCAAAGACGCTTGGCTAAAACGATTTATTAAGCCGGAGCAAAGGCGTGATTTCGAAAGAGGGATTTCTGATTTTCGAAAAAACTTTGAAGATAATAGTGATTTTTTCAATACCTCGGACGATCCGGAGATGGCTTTTCTGGATAGTTTTGAAAGTGGAATGATGGGTGGAGATCCAAAGATGGAAGGGGCGGAAATTCTGGAAAATTTGAATGGTTATAATGGGTTTTTAGTGAAAAATAATTTTTCAGGAGGGAAAGATGGAAAATTTAGCCAAAGCAATTTGGATTTTTTGCCAGAAAAAAGATTTCGCGAAACGGAAAAATTTGCTTTCAAAGTTAATCCGGTTCCCAGAAAAATAAACCAATTAAATTTGCCGATGCCGGCAGAAAGTCGACTGAAAGGAATATCAGCGCAAAATGAAAGTGGCGAAGTGAAATTGGAAAATTTAGGAAGCAGGGAAAATATTGCGATTAATTTGGAAAGCAATTTTCAAGAGATAACATACGAAATTGAGAGGAATAAGCTGAAATGCCCAATTGATGCCGAAATGAAATGGCATGAACTACAAAAAGTTTATGCCAGATTACCAGAAAATGTGACAGCTGATTTTTCCGAGCATTTGTTTTCTTTGCCAGTTGAAATGAAAGAAGAAATGGAAAAAATCAAAAATTTGCCAATAATCGAGCAAGTTGCCACTTTGCAAAAAATGGCGCAGGATAATTTTCATTATGATATGGATTATGGTAATTGGCGAAAAAGTGCGGGAAAAGAATTGAAACGCCGAATGAATAAATCTCAACTGCAAGCGATCAAACACAAAAAACTTTTTGCCGGAGTTTGCGCAGAAGCTAATCTTGTTATGTGCCAAGTTTTGCGTCAGGCGGGAATACTTTCTGGCATCGCAGAAGGTTTTATGACGGACGGAAAAAATATCAAAAATACTGAGGCGCATGCTTGCACTTTTGCTCTTCTTCCAAATGAGAGAGGCGAAATGGAAAAATATTATATTGATGGCACCCCCGGAGGAGCAGTGGAAGGTCATTTGCCAAGCATTTTGGAAATGCAAAAAATTTGGGAAAAAAGTCAGGAAGTTGATGAGAAAAAAATCTCAGAAGAAACTTCCAAAGATTTGGAAAAAATGGTAGAATATTTAGAGGGAGAGCTGAAACTTTTAAATGGTGATATCGAAGCGCTTCTCAATGGCGAACTCAAGCGAGTGATAGCAGGAGGAGCAGAAAAACTGGTTGACATAAGCCAATCGCTGGGGATAGTGAGATTTAGCGGATTAAATTTGGAAAATCTGACCAAGATGGAAGCGGATGTCAAAGGTTTTTTTGAAAAAGAAATGAGAAATCCAAGAATGCGCAGTTTGGCTAAAAAAGAAATAGAAAAAAATGGCAAACAAGCCGGCGAATATGTCTTGGAAGAATTGAAAAAAACCGTTGATTTTTTGGAAAAAAGATTTGGTTTGGACAAGGCACAATCCCGCGAATGGTTCAAGAATTTCAACAAAAATAATATGGCTGAAATTCTTTCCATCGAAGAACGAGCACTATTGAATTTGGCAGTTGATTATATAAAATAAAATTATTAAAATTCTTATGAGGTCTTATCCCTCTCTGTCCCGATGAGTACATCGCGACATCTCTCCCTAAGGGAGAGAAGGATAATGAAAAACTTATGTATGACATTCTAATTAAAAATGGTCATGTGATTGATGGTACGGGGAGTGTGCCTTTCTTGGCGGATGTGGCGATCAAGGAAGATAAGATTGTGAAAATTGGAGAATTGCACAATGAAAAAGGAGAAGTTGAAATTAATGCGAGCGGAAAAATTGTTTGTCCTGGGTTTGTGGACATCAACAATCACTCTGACACTCACTGGCAAATATTTTTGAATCCTGATTTGGAAAGTCTGGCCTATCAAGGCATCACTACTATTGTTGGCGGAGCTTGCGGATCATCTTTGGCGCCCTTGGCTACGCCTCTCGCAATGGAGTCAATTCAAAAATGGATTGATCTGAAAAACATTAGTTTTGACTGGCTTACCCTTCAGGAATTTTTGAAAATAATGGAACTGAAAAAACTTTCAGTTAATTTTGCAACTCTTGTGGGTCATGAAAATTTGCGCCGGGGAATTCTGAAAGATGAATTGCGTGCTCCAAATTCCAAGGAATTGAAATTTATTGAAAAAATGTTTCAAGATTCAATGAAGGCGGGAGCGCTTGGACTTTCAACTGGTCTTATTTATACTCATGCTCGGCTGGCTTCGGGAGAAGAACTGAAAAAGTTGGCTAATATTGTCAAAAAATATAGCGGAGTTTATGTGACGCATATTCGCGATGAAGCCCAGGGGGTTGTTGAATCAATTGAAGAGGCGATAAAAATTGGGCAAGAAGTCAAAATGAAATTACATATTGCTCATCTTAAGGTGATGGGAAAGAAAAATTGGGGAAAAATGGAAGAAGCTCTGGCACATATATCTAGGGCTAA
Organism: Candidatus Moranbacteria bacterium UBA2206; assembly: GCA_002328565.1. Taxonomy (GTDB): domain Bacteria; phylum Patescibacteriota; class Minisyncoccia; order Moranbacterales; family UBA2206; genus UBA2206. The sequence continues at coordinate 5,402 of DCUU01000033.1, read as the reverse complement.
AGAAAATGGAATTGATATATCTTTTGATGTTTATCCCTACACTAACACTGGTTCTGTGCTTTATGCCATGCTTCCCTCTTGGGTAGCGGAAGGCGGGAGAAAGATCATGATTCATCGTTTGAAAGACCCAATTATTCGAACAAAAGTCATAGCTGAGATGAAAAAATCTGGTTTTGAATACAAGAAAATTGAGATTTCGGCCAGTCCTTTGGACAAAACTTTGACACGTCGAAAAATAACAGAAATTGCAATTTCACAAAACAAAACAGTGGAAGAAGCGATTATTGATATATTGATTGCTTCGGAGGGGCGAGTGATAACTTCGATGGAGGTTTTAAGTGAAGATAATGTTAGGCAAGCAATCATTCACCCACTTTCAATGATTGCGTCCAATGGGGCAGGCTATAGCTTGAATCATGCGAAAACTGGGGAGCTAGTTCACCCGAGATCTTTTGGAACTTTCATCAAAGTTTTGGAAAAATATGTTTTGCAAGAAAAAATAATAACTATGGAAGAAGCAATTCGAAAAATGACATCTTTTCCAGCGGAAAAATTCGGAGTTGCCAAGAGAGGGAAATTGGCAAAAGGATTTTTTGCTGATGTTTTAGTGCTAGACCGAGACAAGATTTCTAGCCCTTCTGAGAAAGACCGACCCTATCAATATTCACGAGGAGTTGATTATTCTTTTGTAAATGGTAGAATGGTTATTCAAGAGGGAAAATATGCAGGAGTGAGGAATGGGAGAGTTATAAGACGCTAAATAATTTAAATAATAATATGAAAAAAGTTATTTCGTCGGGTATGTTGATTCTTTTTCTTTTATTTTTAATGGGTTGTGGACAAAAACAATCTCAAGTGAGTGATGACAATATTATAAACACGACTTGTTATGAGTATCCAAATAATACTTCTGGAAAAAATGGAATTCCGATAACTTGCAAAAAGGATAGCGATTGTGATTTATCTGATAAAAATGTCATGACTAGGATGAAAGAATTTTGCAGTCCGGCAGGGGTCGGTATTGTTGATTGTGGTTTTAGGGATTTTTGTGGAGAAGATGGGAATTGTAAACATGACTGTAGTATAAATAGATAAGATGAAAATTAAAGCGAAATCTTTTGAATTTGTTTCATATAAAATCAATCCTAAGGACAGGAAGGTTTTTTTTAATTATAAAATTGAATTTGCCAATCGCGAACCTTTGATTTTCGAAGAGGCTATAATTTTCCCAGCGCCTTTTTCTCTAAAGAGTATTTCGTCAAATTTTTTAGACGAACTTTTTTCTAATCTTCATTTGATACTAGGGATTAGTTATTACAAGCTGTATTGTCCGCCAAAAATAAAACTCAACATCTCGTTGTCTAAGAAGCAGGCTGATTTTTGGAACATAATCTATCAAAAAGGATTAGGAGAATTTTTTTATGTTAACAGGATAGATTTTAGAAAACTTATTAAATTCCCTTATGGCAAAAAAGCCAATCCTGTTTCTTCTTTTTTGCCAATAAAAAAAAGAGCCCTACTTGGAATCGGAGGAGGCAAGGATTCTATTGTAGCGGCCGAACTACTTAAGGAGAATAAGATAAATTTTACTGCGATGATAATTGAAACGCAAAAAAAATCTGAAATTGTTGATGAATTAATTCAAAAAATAGGAGTAGGTTCTTTGATAGTAGAAAGGCATCTGGATAAAAAAATATTTCAAGAATATGACGGTGCTTATAACGGCCATGTTCCTATTTCGGCCGTTTTTGCTTTCTTGGGCTATGCTTTAGCTGTTTTATATGATTTTTCTTATGTAATAGTAGCCAATGAACATAGTAGCAATTTTGGGAATATAAAATATTTGGGAGAAAACATAAACCATCAATGGAGTAAATCGCTGGAATTTGAGGAATTGTTTCAAGATTACACACGGGAATTTCTTGCCCCACAGATAATATATTTTTCAATGCTCCGACCATTTTATGAAATCAGAATCGTGGAAATGTTTTATAATTTTAAAAAATACTTTCCAATTTTCACTAGTTGCAATCGGAACTTTCGCATTGAAAAAGAACGGCCAGAAACGCTATGGTGTGGAGAATGTCCGAAATGTGCGTTTGCTTTTTCGATGCTCTCTGCTTTTTTGAAAAAAGAAGAAGTCGTCAAAATTTTTGGCAAAAATCTATTTGAAGAAAAAAGCCTAATTCCAATTTTTGCGGATATTTCTGGTTTTGGAAAAATGAAGCCGTTTGATTGTGTGGGAACGTTTGATGAGGTTAGAGCGGCATTTTTTCTGGCTCAAAAGAATTTTTCTGATAGTTTAGTTTTGAAAACTTTTCTGAATAAAATAAAAAATCCTGAAAAATTAGTGGAAAAAGTTTTTAAAACCGGTAATTCATTAATGCCAGCAAAGTTTAAATTCTTGGGAGTTAGAAATGTCCTTCTTTTGGGCTTTGGAAAAGAAGGAGAAATAACAAAAAAATACATTGAAAAATTTCATCCGAAAATTGAAATTGGGATTTCCGACAAAAGTGACGGAAAGAATTATTTGAAAAAGCAAGAAAGTTTTGATTTGGCAGTAAAGACCCCGGGTATACCAAAAAGATTTATGACTATTCCTTATACGACGGCCACCAATATTTTCTTTTCTCAAATAAAAAACAGGACAATTGGAGTGACTGGAAGCAAAGGCAAAAGCACAACCGCTTCTCTGATTTATTCTATCCTGAAAGAAGCTGGAAAAAAAGTGAGACTAGTCGGCAATATTGGTAGTCCGATGCTGGAAACTATCCTGAAACCAATCGATGAGGACGAAATTTTTGTGATTGAACTTTCTAGCTATCAATTGGATGATATTAAGTATTCTCCAAATATTTCTGTGATGCTTAATCTTTTCCCAGAACACATGAACTATCATGGAGATGAAAAAAAATATTATGAAGCTAAAAGTAATATTGTTAAATTTCAAAAGCCAGAGGATTATTTTATATATAATGCCAAGGATAAAAGAATAAAAAAATTAGCTTCAAATTCAAAGGCGAAAACAATTCCATTTAACAATATTTCGAGTTTCAAAGACGTTAGTCATTCTTTACTTGGGCAACATAACCAAGAAAATATTAAGACGGCTATTGCGGTGGCAAATATTTTCAAAATTCCACAAAAAACAATTAAATCTGCCATTAAAAAATTTCAACCCTTGCCGCATCGCTTAGAATTGGTAGGAGAATTTCAAGGAATCAGATTTTATGATGATGCCATCTCGACTACTCCGCAGTCGACAATCGCTGCGCTCCAAGCAATCCCGAAAGTCAAAACAATTTTTCTTGGTGGAGAAGACCGCGGTTATGATTTTTCGCAGTTAGAAAAACAATTGAAAAAATATAAAATAGAAAATATCGTATTGTTCCCAGACAGTGGAAAAAGAATTTTGAAGTCAAAGCAAAATTTTCGAGTTATAGAAAATGAAAGTATGGAAAAAGCCGTCGAATTTGCCTATAAATATACACCAAAAGGTTCAGCTTGTCTTCTTTCAACCGCTTCGCCAAGTTATAGTTTATGGAAAAATTTTGAAGAAAAAGGGGATTTATTTCAAAAATTCGTAAGAAAATTAAGATAAATAAAATTCCTAATATTTAATGTTAGGAATGATTTGTGGGCGATTCAAGATTCGAACTTGAGACCTCGTCATTATCAGTGACGCGCTCTAACCAACTGAGCTATACGCCCNNGCTCTACCAAATGAGCTAAGGGCCCAATGAATTTCAAAACTATTTTTCATTGTAAAGCAAAAAAAAGGAATTGACAAGAGCTATAAATTAGATTAGTCTTAAATTTAAATTTTCTGAAATAAACTATGCAATTTAATCCTAGCGAAACGGCTAAACCTAATGGGAATATCTTCGCCCTTCCCTTTAGTCAAAAAGAAGCAAAATTGGTTATAATCCCAGCGCCCTGTGAAATTACGGTTTCTTTTCGAGACGGAACAAGTCTTGGTCCGGAAGCGATTCTTGAAGCTTCACCACAAATTGATTTTTATGATTCATTTTTCCCGGAGGCTTGGAAAGAAGGAATTTTCATGCTTCCAATTTCCGCAAAATGGAAAAAATATTGCAATAATTTGCGAAAGGTTGCAGTTACTTGCATAAAGCATTTGGAAAAAGGTGATCCCATAAGAAACAAAAATCTTTGGAAAAAAGTAAATGAAGGCACGGAAGTTTTGGCCGATTGGATTGAGGAAATTTCAATGGAAAATATTTCGCAAGGCAAGATAGTGGGACTTTTGGGCGGAGATCATAGCTGTCCGCTGGGACTGATGCGAGCACTCTCAAAAGAATGCAATTTCGGAATTTTGACAATTGATGCACATCTTGATCTTCGGGAAGGTTATGAAGGTTTTCAAAATTCCCATGCTTCAATTATGCGAAATGCCAGCGAACTCAAGGGAGTGGAGAACATCGTGAATGTTGGTGCGCGTGATTTTTGTGAAGAAGAAATTGAATTTTTGGAAAAATCCAAAGGGAAAATTATGTGCTATAGTGATCGGGAAATTTCCGACAAGCTATTTTCTGGAGAAAAATGGTCTGTGATGTGCCAAGAAATAATTGCGGATCTGCCAAAAAATATTTATGTGAGTTTCGATATCGATGGGTTAAATCCGGCGCTTTGTCCTAATACCGGAACGCCAGTGCCGGGAGGGTTGGAATTTGACCAAGTCTGTTTTCTTCTCCGCCAAGTTGTGAAAAGTGGCAGAAAAATTATCGGATTTGACCTCTGTGAAGTTTCTCCAGCAAAAAATGGTGAAATTAAAGATGATTGGAATGCTATCGTCGGAAGTCGGATTCTTTATCAACTGTCTATCCTGGCGATTGGTTCACAGGATAATATTTGACATAAATTGAAAAATAAGATAGTATTAGATTAATAAAGAAGCCCACAGGGGCTTTTAAAAAAGCTCAAAATATGAACAAAATACTCGAATTTTTAAAAGAAGCGAAGATAGAACTAACAAAAGTCAATTGGCCAACACGCAAAAAAACAATCAACTATACTATAATTGTGATTGGTATTAGTTTGTCTGTTGCAATATTTTTGGGTTCTCTGGATTATTTTTTCGGATTTTTATTAAAAACATTTATTTTGAAATAAAACGATGCGAATCTACGAATATATGCGAATGACGCGAATTGCGAATGATATGAATGATTAGCAATTAGCAGATTAGCATTTATTAGCAAGATTAGCATCGCTATTACAATTATGGCAAAACAAAGTCAACACCACGGCCGAGCTTGGTATGTGCTTCATACTTACAGCGGTTATGAAGATAATGTATCGAGGAATTTGCGTCAAAGAATTGAATCGATGGATATGCAAGATTTGATTTTTGATGTGATGGTTCCAATTGAAAAGAAAATTAA
>DCUU01000053.1:4735-4936 GCA_002328565.1 Candidatus Moranbacteria bacterium UBA2206 | reverse complement strand
GATCGCGAAAAGCAGAAGCAGTTTGTTCTCCCCCGCTTGGATCAGAAAACCAACTTTCCGTTGTTCCACTTGGCCCAACCCAAGAAGTCCAAGTAGAATTATCGGCTGATGATCGGATTTGAAAAACTGCCTCAGAAGTCCCAACAGGAAGAGGTTCATCCCAATTCAAACCATTAATGATATTTCGAGAATCTTGCGAAT
>DCUU01000053.1:0-4682 GCA_002328565.1 Candidatus Moranbacteria bacterium UBA2206 | reverse complement strand
TATTGAATATATCTTTTGCCGTCATAAGCATCCAAAGAATTTCCATTGGTGAGTTCTGCTGACCACGCTGTCCAAGATGCATCCGGCGTTAGCACATTGCCTGCTCGCACTTTGAAAACCAAGGAAGTATTGGCGGGAGTGTTGTGCCCCCAACTAATCGTGCCATAATCCACCGAAGAGTGATAGTTATCCATCACGCGAGAAGTGAATGTTCTTTCATAAGTCGCCGCGTCTGCCCCATTTGCTCCAAAAACAAACAACCCAAAAAATCCCGCCAGCAAAAAGATGGAGCTTTTGAGAAATGTCCCTGTCAAATATGATTTAATTTTGTTTTTATTTATCAACCTTATCATCTGCTATTATCACTTAGCTTTTATCTGATTAAACTTTAATTATTTCACAGGGTAAATTTGATTCAATTTTTCTTTTTGTAAAAATATCATTCATCCTTACTCTAAAAAATAATTATCTATTGAAAATTCAAATTGTTCGAGAAAAATCTCTTTGAAAAACAAAGCACTATTCTGTTCATAGAATAACAGAATCGCTTTTTTATAATCTTTTTCATCTACGCTCCTATATGACAACGGACAATAGTTATTAGCCAATAAAATTGCATTACCAATCAACCTGGCAGTTCGCTTGTTGCCATCTTCAAATGGTTGGATATAGGAAATCAAGAGAACTGAAGCGAGTGCTTTGAGAAGTGGATGATTTTTTTCATCGTTTATAATATCCATCATCTTTTCTAATGCCTCCCTAATTTGAAATTCATTGTCAATCGGTCTGAATTTTGTGCCGGTTATCCCCACCGCCCTCTGCCGAATATTTTCTTTAATATTTATTTCTTTTACTAATAGTTTGTGAATATTTTCAATTTTAGCCAATGATATTTTCCTAAAATCATTTTTATTTTTCAAAATATAATCCAAGGCATCTTTATGATTCAAAATCATTAAAGCCTCCTCCTTGGTGTGTCCCTGTGCTTCTTGGTTTTTTTTGATTAGAAATTCCGTGTCTAACAAAGAATAGGTATTGCCCTCGATTTGGGAAGATTTCCAACTTAACTCGATTGTGAGTCGTTCAAATTCTTTTCTCAAAATTGTTTCGGGCAAACTTTCCATATTTTTTCTATACTCGTCATTTTTCTTGTCCAAATCACTCAGCTCGTCCGGCATAAAAAGAGTTTTGGAAAAATTTTGGAAAACTTGAAAATTAAAATTAGAAAAAAGAATTTCTCTTTTGTCAGATTCAATTTCAAAATATTTTTGCGGATCAAAATAGGCTAACATTGGATTGGCAATCTTTTCTCGATAGGCAACACTACGACCTGCTCCTTCCTTCAAAATCAGATCTGCCTTTAACAAAAAATCAATCTCTCTCACGATTGTCGTTCGATCTGGACTTTCCAATTTTTCTTCTAAATATTTTCGAATTTCTCGATTAGAAGCCTTTCCTTTCTTTCTTATTAACTCTAGTATTAAATTTTGCCGTAAAGTTATTTTTTTCATTTATTTAACATAATTGTTGCTTTTTTATATCCTAATTGTAGCATTTTGCAACAATTATGACAATTTTAGTCTTGTTTTTTGAAAATTTTTACCTTGAAAATTCCCCCTCCCCCATCCCTAAAATCTCAAAATCCCTCACCGAAACAAATTCTGGTCGAAATTGTAATAAATCACCAAAAATCTTTTTCCGCAAATTATACGAATTGCCATGATTGCTATGTCCGCAATAAGAATTCATCACGGAAATTTCTTTTATTAATTCTTTTTTATCTTTAAAACCGCAATTTTTCTTAATCAACTCTTTTTTTATTTTAAAACTTTTCACCACTCTTTTCCTGATTAAACTATACCACGGTTTTATGAAAAATCCTAGAAAATCTATTCCTTTTTCAATATTATTTATTTTGCATTTATTCTCACTGAAATTCAGTTTTAATTCTTTTTTCAAAAATTCTCTGATTTTTTCTTTTTGTTGTTCCAATATTTCTTTATTTTGGTTTAATAGAACAAAATCGTCCACATAGCGAAGATAATATTTGGCTTGCAATTTTCTTTTTGCAAATTGATCCAGCTCATTCAAATACAGATTGCCAAAAAATTGCGAGGAATAATTACCAATTGGCAAGCCTTTGTTTTTGCCGGCGTGAAACAATGATTTTCTGGGTGGGATGCTTTCCAAAAGTTTTTGGTCGCCCTTAATAATATAATTTGTCGTTGGATCATAAAAAATTATTATTTTCCCTAAGCGCAAGACTTCTTTCTTCCATTGTTCTTTTTTGTTTTGTTTCAAAATCATTTTTTTCAAAATTTCGTATAAAATATTTTTGTCAATTGACATAAAGAATCCGGAGATATCGAGTTGAGCAAAGAAAGCTTCTTTTTTGTGATTTTGGGAAACTTTTCTTGAGAACATTTTCAATCTCTCCACTGCCTTGTGCGTTCCCTTCTCTTTTCGACAAGCGAATGAATCACAGATGAAATTTCTTTCACCAATTTCATTTATTTCTCTCACCAGCAAATGGTGGACAACTCTGTCCCGAAAATCCGCCGCAAAAATTTCCCTGGGTGTCGGTTCGGAAACCGCAAAACAAATTGATCGTCCAGGTCTGTATGTTCCATCTGCTAATTCTTTTTGCAATTTCAATAAATTTTCTTCCAAATCATATTCAAATTTCAAGGCATTAGCGGTTTTCCTTTTATTCTCGCGACAATCCAAATAGGCTTTGTATATGTTTTCTAGGGTGAAAATAGACATTTGTTTTATAAATTTTTAATTTTTGAATTTTTATAATTTTTAAATAAACTCTAATTTTTAATTTCCAAATCTTATTATTACATCTTTGGTTTAAAAATTTTGATTTATGGTTTATTTATAAAATTAAAAATTACAAAATTATTTTTCACCTCTTGACCACTTCCACCATCCGCCAATCATCTCTCCTATTTCTGACATATACTGACTTTGAATGTGAGCAAATTGTCCGGTGGAAATCAAACCCAATTCTTGCGCCATCCTGATTCTTATTTTCAATTTGTCAAAACTGTTGCTCAACTGCGAAATTTTTTGCTTTTTTTGATAAAAAAGCGAGTTATTAGCTTCTATTACCAAATCAATACATTCCCACGCCATTTCCATTGTTTGATTTCCCAAGGTGTATTTTTGATGTTTGGGAAAATCTTTAACCATCTTGTCCAATTCTTTGATTAATAAATATAATTTCAAATAAATCGGCGCTTCTTTTTCATTGCTCATTTTTTTGCAAGCTGTTTTCCCGCTAACACAAGTTGGGATCAATCTCCTACGAATACAACGGACGTAGTTGGCGTTAGTCTTGTTGTTGTTGTTCGTCGCACAATTACTGAAATTAACGTTGTAGGCGTTCGTGCTATTGTTCTCCGTGGCCGACCAATAGTTATTGGCCACAAATTTTTCTCTTGCACTACTGATTTTCTCCGATTATCTGATTTTTTCAAAAAAGATAATCTGACTTACAATATTTTTTGAAATTTTATTTTTTCAAAAAATGACAAGAGGCGATATAGGTTCCAACCGCTCTCTTTGCAAAAAATTTTATTAGAAAAATTTCCTTGCAAATTCTGGCGGAAAAACAGCTTTTTTTTGTTATTTAATTTTTAATTAACTTTTTAAAAAAATTTTTAATTTTTAAATTTTGTAATTTTTAAATAAATCTTAATTTTTAATTTCTAAGCCTCTTCTTTTTTGCCTTCCTTTTTTTTGCAATTTTTAAAAATTTTGATTTAAGATTTATTTATAAAATTAAAAATTATAAAATTTAAAAATTATTTTTATTTTCCCCGCCTAACGGCGGAAATTTATCTAACAGGGCTACCTCATAAAATTTTGAAATTACTATTTCATTATCTTGTTCCATGGGGACCAAAAAACCAAATTCCAAATTCCAAATCCTTGGAACACTAAAACCTACGAATACAACGGACGTAGTAGGCGAGAGTCTTGGTGGTGGTGTACGTCGCACAATTACTGAAATTAACGGTGTAGGCGAGCGTGCTATCGACCTCCGTGGCCGACCAATAGTAATTGGCCACAAAATTATTTCCAAAACTGGCTTTATTGGTACACATACAAGCTAATTCCGTGAAAGTCGGCAAATCACACGTCGGGCAAAGACTGTCGCAATAGCTCACGGCTGTTGCCCAAGCTGTCGTGCCAGCACGATCAGTGGGTAATACTTGGAAATTTCCACAAATTCCGGAGGCATTATAGCAGGCATTCGTTCCTGTCATTTGATCGCCAGTTGTGTTGGAATTGATGCAAGAAGCACTGTTGGTGTCCGCGCTCCAAGTCCCCGCACCAAAATTTGCCGTCGTCGTATCCACCACACTCGAACTCCCCGAAGCCAAAGTTAGTTGGTCATTTGAGGTGTCAACATTGGTGTCTTTGGAGAAAAATTTCGTCCAACCGGATTGATTACTGGTGTGATTGGCAACTGCCCCAGTATCCGCTCCGCCTGACCAAGTCGCCTGAAGCCAACCATAAGTGGCCCCTTTGGCGATGAAATTATAAGTCAGAAACGAAAGACTTACTATTGCCAGAATCGCCACCCCGTAAATTATGGTCTTTTTTTGTTTGTTCATTTCTTTTAGTTTTTTCATAATTATTTTGGTCTATTTCCTAAAGCTTCGCTTTAG
>DCUU01000065.1 GCA_002328565.1 Candidatus Moranbacteria bacterium UBA2206 | reverse complement strand
GATGTGAAGAGGTTGGCGCCATAGTGATCAAAAAAAATCAAACTAAAAAATTCACCCTGTTGAATAAAAAATAGAATACATTTTTTATTTTGCTTTAGCAAAATTATTCAACAGGGTAAAAAATAAAAATTGTGAAAAAACATAAAGAAAAATTAGATGAAGGCAAAATAAAGCTGGTGACTTTCGTCACATTCCTCATGGGATTTGCACAGGCAATGCTCATTTATGTGATGTCGACGTATTTCAAATTGTCAATCGGAACAGAGAATGTAGGCATTTTTTATGCTGTTTCCTACATCATATTTTTAGTCATTCTTCTTAATCTACATAAATTTGTGAGAACATTAGGCAAGTCTAATGTTTTTTATTTTTCTCTTTTAGCCAAACTGTTTGTTATTTTTGGATTAATTTTAGTAGAGCCTTCCAAGATTGGAATACTGCTGATGATTCTTTATATAATTTTGGGGCACATTGAATGGGTGGCGCTGGATTTTATCATCGAAGAAGTTTCCACTGATCGAATGTCAGGCCGGATTCGTGGAATGCATCTTACTATTCTCAATGCTGGATTTTTGTTTGGCCCATTTGTTTCAACCTATTTTTTGGATAAGATAAATTTTCACGGCGTTTTCATCTTTGCATTAATTTTCAATATTTTCGTTTTCATTTTTGCGCTTATTGGCTTTCGCAATGTGAACAAAAAATTTGAACAAAAATTGAAGGTTTTGGATATTTTGAAAAAAGTTTTAGCTCGGAAAAATATTATGCGGATATACTATATTTCTTTTGTGCTGGAATTTTTCTATGCCTTGATGGTCATTTATACGCCGATTTATCTTCGCGATCTAGGTTTTTCTTGGGGGGAAATCGGAAGAATTTTCACCGTGATGCTCATTCCTTTTGTGATTTTTCAATATCCGGCTGGGCTTTTGGCAGACAAAAAAATGGGCGAAAAGGGATTATTGATTTTCTCTATTCTGATTATGGGAATTTCAACTATGTTAATTTATTTTATCGGGACTGGCAGTGTCGTCAGGTGGGCCTTGATTTTATTTATCACAAGAATCGGAGCGTCGCTCATTGAAATTTTGCGAGACTCATATTTCTATAAAAGAATTGATTGTCGAGATGTAGATGTGATTGATTTTTTTCGAACTTCTTTGCCAACGGCATATATTTTTGCCACTATTTTTTCTTCTTTTGTTTTTCTTTTCTTACCAATCAAATTCGTTTTTGTGCTCACTGGAATCATTGTTCTGTCCGCTCTTTACCCAGCTTTTCACCTTACAAACAATCGGAGTGAAAAGGATATGAAAAAATGCTAGGATAGGGTCCTGGTGAAGGATTGGAAGAAATAAAATTGAAAAAACAGAAATACGTAATTAATTACTTACATTAAAGAGAAAACTAAAAACTATTATATTAATTAATTGATTTAAATTATTATGAAAAAAACAATAATGGCCGTGGTTGGAGTTGCACTTGTTCTTCTCGTCGGAGCTTTTTATTTTTTTAACAAAAAAACACCAGACCAAACACAGGAGCAAGTTGTTTTGGCGCAATCATATGCAGTTTCAGTAGAATATCTTTCTTTGCGTCAGCAAACAGAAAATGTTTTAGAAAAAGCCGAGAGTTTTGGCGATTATGATAGTTGGAAAGCAGAAATGGAAGAAGTTACAAAAAATTGGAAGAATTTGGAACAAAAATCAAGCGAACTGGAAAAAACGGCCAATGAAATTGCGAATGAAGAAGTTGGAATGGAAATTATTCCTTCGGTTTTGGCTTATGAAAAAGAAGAAATTAATAAAATTATCGATAGCGCCCCTATGGGGAAAAAGATTATGACTTTGGCCAAACATCTGGGAACCGATGCAAAACACGCTCAACTAATATTAAACCAAGCTCAAGATGAAACATCCAGAGAGGCTTATGGTGAGGAGGGGGATGTTTTTGAAAAATGCGAACAAAATTCAATGAGAATTAAAAATGGCTGTAAGGTAGTTGGTTTTGTCGGTGGTGTGGTTTTATCTGGAGGAACTTCGGCCATAGTAGCTTCCGGTGCTTTGGCAACTACCGCCACCGTGGTGGTTGGAGCGGATTTAGTTTTGGAAGTGACTGATGATGAAGCCCGAATTGCCCTCGGTGATAAAAATAAAGTTTCTGAAATGGTTAGCGGTGTTCGAACAGTCACTGAACCAGCGGCTGCTATTTTGACATTGGCCAATATCCCCGGAAATTTGAGCAAAGGAATTGACAAACTATCAGCTGTCAGTTTTGGTGCCGATCAGGTTAAATCCGTTATTCAAGATGAAAAAGTTTTAGGAATAAGCATCAAAACAGATGAAAAAGGCGAAGCAAAGGCTGAAATTGCAGGACTAACTGAAGAAGAACTTTCAAAATGGCGAGAAGAAAACAAGGCTATAAAAAGCAATGAATCTGCCAAAGAAGTGATTAATAACGCCAAATTGGCTATTGAAAAAAAAGTCATAGAAAAAGAAAATGAGGTTAAGCAAGCAAAAGAAAAAAAGGAGGTGGCTGAAAAATCTGACAACAATACGGAAAATAGTGTTGCAGGTTCGGGATGGAAAGGAACATTGAGTAGTATGTCAGGAGGCGATAATGAAAAACGCACTATAGATTTTGATTTTACATTAAATCAAGATGGCAGTGTTAATGGAACTTCGTTTAAAAAATGGAAACAAGAAGGAGATAGAATTAAATTATATGGTGAAGACGAATCAATGGGATATTACGAATTTAAAATTGGGAAAAAAGATCTTCTCTTAACCAAAATTGTTATTGGGGATGAGATAATACAACCTGGAGAAGAATACATGGGAGGGATTGCCCCAGGAGGTTTTCTAGATAGAAAATCAGGTGCAAAAGATGAGGACTCTCAATCCAGCAAAGACGCTATGCCCATTGCTGATTACAATGAAATGGACGATAAAGGAATACTTAAAAACATTTCATCGGTAGAAAAACATTTAGGAGTACCGGATGTTAAAACTACTGATAATAATGGTCGTATCATTTATATTTATTATGATTTAGTTGAATATGAAAGTGGAAATCTTGGGAGTGTAAAAATGGCATTTTACAACGAAAATGATTACAAATCATATATTAAAAATATGGGAGCTAGTTGGGAATCAAATAAGGAAAATTGGGATGAGTCAGGTGGAGGAATCAGGGCCACAAGCGAGATAAAAAGTGCTGATACCTTTAAACAACAATATGGAAAATGAATATCTAATTAATAGAAATAACCCTAGAGCAAAGACATAACAAAAAAATTTATCAAAATTTTTAGACACGCCGTGTCCAATTGGACACGGCGTGTCTGTCTGTGTGCTTTATCTTGGAAAAAATAGCTAGTTATGATATGATAGTAGAGTAAAAAATAATTCAAAATTATGGCTATTTCCAAGAAAATATTGAAATATTTAGAGGATAAGAAGTATAAATTTAATATAATCGAGCATAAGACTACTTTTACGGCTTGGGATACGGCGCAGACGGAAAAAGTTGATCCAAAAACAGTGGTGAAAGCTTTGGTAATGAGAGCGGATAAGGACTATTTTTTGGCACTAATTCCCAGCAACAAAAATCTGGACAAGCAAAAACTTTTGAAAGCGGTGAATGCTCAAAGAAAAAAGCAGGGATTGAAAAATTCCAAAAAAATTGATTTTGCCAAAGAAGTTTGGATGAAGAAGAATCTCTTGGGAAAAGTTGGAGCGACACCGCCGTTTTGCGATTTACTTAAGATGGAAATTTTTGTGGATAGTTTACTGCTCAAAAACAAGAAAATATATGTCGGCTCAGGAGAGTATACCCAGTCATTTTTGATTAGTGTTAGTGAATATATGAAAAAAGAAACAATAATCAAGGGAAGTTTTAATAAAAAGAAATAATTTACGAAAATACGAATTTAACGAAATTACTAATCCTTTCTTGTATTTATTCGTACTTTCGTAAATGAGATAACTTATAAAACATGACATATAATGTAAAAACAGACAAATTTGAAGGCCCGATGGATTTACTTTTGGAACTTATTCAAAAAGATAAATTGGAAATCACAGAATTAAGTTTATCTCGAGTGGCCAGTGAATATTTGGATCATATTAAAGATAATCAATCCATCAACCTAGAACATCTGGCAGATTTTTTGTCGGTGGCTTCGCGTCTCATTCTCATTAAGTCGCGGGCGCTTTTGCCAATGCTAAAATTCAGCGAAGAGGAGGAAGCGGAAATCAAAGACCTCACAAAGCAATTGGAAGAATATCGAAAATTCAAAGAGATTTCAATTAAGATTGGGAAGATTGCCGAAAGTAGGAAAATTTGCTATTCTCGGGAAGGTTTCTCCGCCGTAAAATCAATTTTCTATCCGCCAGAAGATTTCAATGTTTATGACTTCAAAAAACATTTTCTGGCAATTTTAAGTGAAATTCCGATTATAGAAAAATTGTCTGAAGAGATTGTGAATGAAGTGGTGACACTGGAAGAGAAAATAAATGAATTGGAAAATTTCCTGAGGAATAAAATTCAATCATCCTTTTCTAGTTTGGTGGAAAAATCAACGGATAAGGTGGAGGTTATCGTGTCGTTTCTGGCAATGCTGGAAATGATAAAGCAAAGGCTGATCGAGGTGGAACAAACTGATTTATTCGAAGATATAAAATTAAGCCTAAAAAATAATTAATTTTTTTATATGAAAAAGTATCAAGATTTAACAAAAGAAATAGAGGATAAATTTCCTAATCGATGGGATGAACAGACTAGGTTATTGCATTTATTTGAAGAAGCGGGAGAATTAAGCGATATTTTAGCTATGTATTTAAAAAAGAAAAAAGGAGAAACTTCAAAAGAAAAAATTCAAGCTGAAATGTGCGGTATTCTTTTTGATTTGCTTACTCTTGCTAATATGCTTGATATTGACTTGGAAGTAGCTTATAATAAGGAATTGGAAAATTTTAAAAAATATATTAATTTATAAAAATGGAAATTGAAAAAATAAAATCAATCATTGAGAGTATTTTGTTTGTGAGTGGTGAGCCGGTGAAAATTTCGCGGATTGCCAAAATAACCGGCGTGGAAATTCCAGAAGTGGAAAATGCAATTATGATTTTGCAGGGTGAATACGGCGCTAATCGTGGGATAATTATCATCAAAAAAGAAGATCAAATTCAAATGGCGACGGCACCGGAAAATTCTGAGATTATTTCTGAATTAGTAAAAAGTGAAATTCAAGAAAATTTGAGTAAGGCGGCGCTAGAAGTTCTTTCAATCATAGCGTATCGCGGACCGATAACGCGTATTAATATTGAAGCGATTCGCGGAGTTAACTGTACGTTTACACTGCGAAATCTAATGATGCGTGGGCTTTTGGAAAAAGTAGACAACCCATCGGACAACCGATCATATCTGTATAAAATATCTTTTGATTTTTTGAAAAAACTCGGATTGGATAGTATTGAAAAATTGCCAGATTTTGAAACACTATCGAAAGATCCTCGGATAGAAAATGTGGTTGAAAGTTAGAATATTTTTTTATTAGGACTTCCACATTTGCTTGCGTCAAGATATGCTCGTCGCGAAAGCGATTATGAAATGTAGCAATTCGCCAGTAATCAAAAATTATTCATACAGAATATTTTTCCGGCGACTGCGTTAATATCTTTTCCGCAATCAAATGCGTAAGCCCTGTGTTTATGCTTAATATTATTTTTACAATTTTAATAGTCCCTTTTGTGCCCATATTTATGTATGGTGATTTAGTGTCAATTAAAAATGTTTTTGCACAAAATCAAGTTTTGGGTGAGGAAATTAAAAAAGAGGAAAGTAGTGATTGCAAGGTTGATGTAAATAAAAATATTGTTTCTCGAGATCTTTTTCCATTAAAGGAAAGAGAATCATCTGACCTTATGCCTAAAAGAAGAATTGATTATGCTGACGTGAAAATTTGGTCGGGGGCGTCAGTAGCAATTGATGCGGATAGTGGGACGATTTTGCATTATGCAGAAGGCAGAAAACAAACTCAGATTGCATCGCTCACTAAAATTATGACGGCGATTTTGGTTGTGGAAAATGTGAAGAATTTGGATGAAACGGCAACGATTACAAAAACAGCTTTGAATGTTGACGGTACGGTAGTGGGTTGTCCAACGAGTGTTTTTTGCAATGCCAACCAAATGTTTGCAGGAGAAAAAATATCCGTGCGGAATCTTTTGAAAGCTATGCTTCTAAACAGCGCCAATGATGCGGCAACGGCTTTAGCAATTCATGTTTCTGATGCGCCAGAAAATTTTGTGAAACTAATGAATGCAAAAACGAAAGAATTGGGACTTAAGGATACTAATTTTTGCACTCCTTCAGGTCTAGAAATTGATGGCAAGGAAATGGATTGTTATTCATCAGCTTATGACATTGCGCGCATTGCATCTCATTCCTTACAATATGATATAATTTGGGATATAATGAGAGTGGAAGAGGAGCAGGTTTATTCAGTTGACGGAAAGTATATGCATCAACTCAAAAACACGGATATGCTTCTTCGTGAAATGCCAAATTGCTTGGGAGGAAAAACCGGCTTTACACCGCTGGCAGGAAAATCACTGCTCACGGTGGCGGCTGATCCGACGGGAAAGCACAAGATAATTTCTGTAATTTTAAATGATGAAAATCGCTGGGAGGATATGAAAAAATTAGTCGATTGGACTTTTGCTAATCATGAGTGGCGGTAAGTCATGTAACATGAAACATGCAACATGCAACATAAATAAAAAAAACATAAAATATATAAATGAAATTTATTGTTTCATGCTATATGTTTAATGCTATATGATATGAACATTTCTCAAATACAAACTATTCCTGAGGTGGTGGATGTGATGAAAATTCTCACTACTGGTTTTTTAGCTTTTATTTTAGCTTTTATTTTGACGCCTTTTTGGACACATATACTGTATAAATATAAAATTGGAGTAAAGATAAAAGAGAATTCAGTCGATGGAAAAAAACTTACTTATATAAATGAACTTCACAAACATAAATCCGGAACGCCGATAATGGGTGGTGTTTTGGTTTGGTTCACGGTGGCGATTTTGGCCATTCTTTCGCATTATGTATTTCCACATATTGCGAAAATATTTGAAACTAATTTTGTGGCTAGGTTGGATTTTTTCAGTCGTCCACAGGTTTGGCTTCCGCTATTCGCTTTGGTATCGGCGGGAATTCTTGGATTGTTTGATGATTATATGAGCGTCAAAGGAATTGGGAAAAATAAGGGAGGCGGGATGAGGTTTTTGGTGCGTTTTGGCTGGCTGATTGTGATTTCAATTTTAGGTGCCTTTTGGTTTTTTTATAAACTTGGTTGGGATAAAATTCATGTTCCGGCCGTGGGTGATTTTTCAATCGGTCTTTGGTATATACCACTGTTTATTTTTACTATTTTATTTGCCGCTATTTCTTCTAATGAAACTGACGGACTGGACGGACTAAACGGCGGAGTACTGCTGATGGCTTTTGGATCTTTTACGTTAATTTCTTTTTTTCAAAATAAAATGGATTTGGCTTCTTTTTGCGCGGCGATTTCTGGGGCGCTTCTGGCCTTTCTCTGGTTTAATATTTATCCGGCCAGATTTTTTATGGGAGATACCGGAGCAATGTCACTAGGGATAACCTTGGGAGTGGTAGCGATGCTTACCAATTCTGCCTTAGTCTTGCCGATCATTGTTTTTATATATGTAATTGAATCAAGTTCGGTGGTTATTCAACTTACCAGCAAAAAATTTTTCAAACGAAAAGTTTTTTTAGCGGCACCAATTCATCATCATTTTGAAGCCTTGGGCTGGCCGGAAACAAAGGTGACTATGCGCGTTTGGATTTTTACAATCATAACTTCACTTTTCGGAGTGATTATTGGAATTTTAGGGGCGGGGAAACATTTCCATTAACCTTACGAATTACGAATCTATTACAAATATACAAATAAAATAATAAAATTGAACAATTATGAATATAAAAAAAATACAAGATGCGCAATTAGAAAATAAAAAAGTTTTACTCAGAGTTGATTTTAATGTGGCGTTGGAAAATGGAAAGGTGAAGGAAAAATTTAAAATCGAAGCTTGTAAAGAAACGGTAAGATTTTTATTAGAAAAAAATTGCAAGGTGGCTTTGATTTCTCATTTGGGTAGACCCGAAGGAAAAAATAATTCAGAATTTTCTTTGCAACAAATTGTAGATGATGTTGAAAGTATTTTAGGATTAAAAGTCAGATTTATTTCTGATTGCATAAGTGGGGAGAGAGAAAATAATTTGGAAAATTTATCCCAGGGAGAAATCATTCTTTTGGAAAATGTTCGCTTTTATGCAGGAGATGAAAACAATGATGCCGAATTTTCCGAAAAACTTGCAAAAGGTTTTGATATTTTTATAAACGACGCATTCTCTGCATCTCACCGAGACCATGCTAGCGTGTCTGGAGTGGCAAAGTTAATTCCAAGTTTTGCAGGACTGCGACTACAAAAAGAAATTGAGGAGATGGAAAAGATAAAAAATGATTTTTCACATCCGGCTGTGGCGATTATCGGCGGAGCCAAAATTGAAACGAAACTACCTGTGATTAAGTTTTTTGAAGAGAAGTATGATAATATTTTAGTAGGCGGAAAAATTGCCAACGAAGCACTGGATCAAAAAAAAGAATTTAGTGAAAAAGTAATTTTGCCGTTTGATTTTGTGGATGACCGATTGGATATTGGCCCAAAAACTTTGAAAAAATTTCAAGAAATAATTTCCAATGCCAAGACGATTGCTTGGAATGGACCAACGGGAAAATTTGAAGATGAAAAATATGCGATGAGTTCTAATGAAATTTTGCGCTCAGTCTTAGCGTCAGGCGCGTACACTGTGGTTGGTGGAGGAGAGACACTGGAAATTTTGGAAAAAAATAATGCGCAGGATTTAATTGGTTTTGTGTCCACTGGTGGTGGAGCAATGCTGGATTATTTAGGAGGAGGCGAAATGCCGGGGATAGAATGTCTGAACCACTGATTAACACGTGAGTTCACATGATTACACTGAATAAAGATTATTAAATATAAAGCAATATGGTAAAAATAAAAATTTTAGAGCATAAAAAACATAAATTCATGTGGTTAGATGAATATCTTTGGATGTGGGATACTCCTCAAGAACAAAATCTTCAAAAAGAATTGGCAAAAAAGTCGTTCGGAGATGTTTTGGTCGCTGGATATGGTTTTGGAATTTTACAAAAATATTTATTTAAAAATAAAAAAGTTAAAAGTATTATTACTATTGAAAAATATAGGGAAGTATTAGATGAAATAAAAAGAACTGATATTCTTTACGGAAAAATTATTGTAGAAGATTTTTATAAAATATCCGAAAATAAAAAATTCGATTGCGTGATTGGTGATATTTGGCCGGATATTTCTAAGCAATTTTTAAATGATTACATAAAATTTAAAAATAAAGCCAATAAAATATTGAAAAAAAATGGAAAGATTATTGCATGGGGGCAAGATTATTTTGAATATTTAATAGCAAAAAATTAAAAAATATATAATATATAAAAATATGAGTAAAATCAAAAAAATATTTGCGCGGGAGATTTTGGATTCAAGGGGGAATCCAACGGTAGAAGTAGAGATTGAGTTGGAATCAGGAGCAAAAGCGAGTGCGGCGGTGCCAAGTGGGGCGTCAACTGGTGCATATGAGGCGTTGGAACTTCGCGATAAGGATCCAAAAAGATATCATGGGCAAGGTGTGCTAAGTGCAGTTTCGAATGTTAACGAAAAAATTTCTAAAATAGTAGTTGGAATGGAAGTGGAAAGCCAAAAGGAAATTGATGAAAAAATGTTGGCGCTTGACGGGACAGAAAATAAATCTAGCCTAGGGGCTAATGCAATTTTGGGAGTTTCCCTGGCTGTTTGTCGGGCGTCGGCGTTGGAAAATAAGCTACCGCTTTATGCTTATATTGCCAAGACATATAAATTCTCCACAAAAAAATATAAATTGCCAATGCCAATGTTTAATATTATAAACGGCGGAAAACACAGCGACAGCGGACTTTCAATTCAGGAATATAAATTAGTGCCAAATGGAATAAAAACTTTTAAGGAACAACTGCGAGCTGGCAGTGAAATTTTTCATGCGCTGATGGAAATTTTAGGTAGTGAAGGTTATAGCACGGCCGTGGGAGATGAGGGTGGTTTCGCGCCGAAACTAGAAAGTAATGCGCAGGCGTTGGAACTTATCAACACAGCAATTGCTAAAGCAGGATATAAGGAGGGTAAGGAGGCGAGTATTGGAATAGACGCGGCGGCTAATTCTTTTTATGATGAAAAAGAAGAAAGATATATTTTCAAACCGGAAAACTCCACGCTCACGCGCGAAATGCTGATTAATATTTATAACGAATGGATTGAAAAATATAATGTAATTTCAGTAGAAGATGGACTAAATGAAAATGATTTTTCTGGTTGGCGAACGATGAATGAAAAAATTGGGAATCGAGCGATGAATATAGGAGATGATTTATTAGTGACAAATGTGAAAAGAGTTAAGATGGCGATTTTGGAAAAATCTTGTAATGCCGTCTTAATTAAGGTCAATCAAATCGGAACACTAAGTGAAACTATTGAATGCATAAAATTGGCTAAGAAGAATAAGATGAAAACAGTTATTTCTCATCGCAGTGGAGAAACCACTGATGATTTTATTTCTGATCTAGCAGTGGGAACAGGCGCTGAATATATGAAATCTGGATCACTGTCTCGAGGAGAAAGAATTTGTAAATATAATAGACTTTTGAGAATAGAAGAAGAAATAAATTTTTAATTTTTAATTTCAAAACCAATTAGTTTATAATTTATTTAAAAATTTAGATTTAATATTTATTTAAAAATTATAAAATTATCTATGTCTAAGCAGAAATCTCCTACAATGCTTGTTATTCTAGATGGTTATGGCGTTGCTCAAGCGAGCAAATATAATGCTATAACTTTGTCCAAGCGACCGACACTCGATCGTTTGTTTGAACTTTACCCACATACTTTGTTGGGTGCGACTGGGCAAGATGTAGGACTACCTGATCATATGATGAGCGGATCAGAAGCTGGGCATATGAATATTGGTGCTGGTCGAATTGCTCTGCAAGATAATTTTTATATTACCCAAAGCATTGCGGATGGAAGTTTTTTTATGAATCCGGCGCTGATGGGCTCAATTAGACATGTCAAGGAAAGCGGTGGAAATTTTCATCTAATGGGACTAATGGGAGATGATGACAGTCCACACAGTGACCCGGCGCATTTTCGTGCAATTTTGCAATTAGCTAAAACAAATGGGTTGAAAGAAGTTTATTGTCATCTCTTTACTGACGGAAGAGACTCCTATCCGAAAAGCGCTCTCACGCATCTGCAAAATTTTCAACAAATAATGAAAGAAGAGGGAATTGGAAAAATTGTCACCCTTTCCGGCAGATTTTATGCAATGGATCGATCAAAAAATTGGGATCGATTGGCAAAAGCCTACGAAGCTATTGTTTTTTCCCGCGGAGAAAAAGTTGATAGTCCAGACAAAGCAATTGAAAAGGCATATGCTGATGGACTTAGTGACGAATATATTTTGCCAACGGTAATTTTGGATAATAATGAGCCGATTGCAAGATTAAAAGAAAATGATAGTATTGTATTTTTCAATTTGCGTTCAGATCGAGCACGACAATTTTCCAAATTGTTCATTGCTTCTAACAAAAATTCTATTTTAAGTGACGACATGCCAGTGATTGATCATATTAAAAATTTATATTTCGTAGCACTCACGGATTTCGGACCAGATCTTGATGTGCATACTATTTGGAATGATCAACCGCTCGTTGGAACATTGCCGATGGCACTTCGAAATATCAAGCAACTCTATATCGCAGAAACAGAAAAATTTGCTCACGTCACATATTTTTTGAATGGCGGGTACGCCGAGCCAGTGGATGACGAAAAAAGAATTATGGTTCCTTCACCGAAAATTGATTCTTATGCTAAGATGCCTCAAATGTCAGCGCCAAAAATTACCAATACTCTTTTGGAAAAAATGCGTAAAGAAAAATATGATTTTTATACGGTTAATTTTGCCAACGCGGATATGGTGGGGCACACTGGGGATCTCTCTGCGACAGTCAAAGCTTGTGAAATTTTGGATCAGCAAATTGAAATTCTCTCAAAAGAAGTTTTGAAGCGTGGTGGAAATTTAATCATCACAGCCGATCATGGAAACGCAGAAAAAATGTTTGATGAAAAAGCTAATCAAGCCTATACATATCACACTAAAAATCCAGTGCCTTTTCTTTTAGTTTCAGATAAATTTAAGAATGTTAAATTAAAAGACGGCGGAATCTTGGGCAACATCGCACCGACAATTTTGGATATAATGAAAATTGAAAAGCCTAAGGTGATGGAAAAAGAATCATTAATAATATAACGATGCTAATCTACGAATATATGCTAATCTGCTAATTGTGAATAAAAAACGATTAGCAATTCGCAGATTCGCGTTTATTAGCAAATTAGCATCATACAATTATGACTAAAATAATATGTATTGGCTCAATGGCGAAAGATATCATCTTTCCAATTAATGAAGGGGAAATTTTGGAAACGCCCAATGATTTAGAGGCACAGAAAAAAATTGTTTTTGAACTCGGGGCTAAATATCAAGTTGCTCTTTCCCGCCAAGAATCAATTGGTGGTTGCGCGGCTAATGTGGCTTCGGGACTCGCGCGCCTTGGCATGGAGACTTTTTGTGCTACCCGAGTAGGCGACGATGATGCAGGGAGTTGGATGAAAAAAGAGTTGGAAAAAAATGGCGTGGAAACCAGCTTGGTGCAAATAGGGAAAAATCATAGAAGCGATCTGTCAGCTATCATTGCAAATATTCCCAGTGAAGACCGGATAATTTTTTCCGATCGTGATTCCAATGAAAAATTGGAAATAATGACACAAGATTTGGAAAGAGTTGACGCGCAGTGGATTTTTGTGAGTTCTTTGAACGGGAATGAAAATGAAAGTTGGGACAAAAAATTGGACAAAATTTTGAATTTAGTTTCCGAAAAAGAAATTAAATTGATTTTCAATCCTGGACAAAAAAACATTAAAAGCAATCCGCAAAAAGTTTTGGAAGCTGTTGCTCAATCAGAAATGCTGATAATCAACAAGGACGAGGCGATTGAAATAGTGGACAAGCTGAATGATGTTAGTGATGAAATGCTTAATGATGAAAAATTTTTGGCAGAAAAACTAAATAGCGTGGGTGCCAAGGTGGTTGTTCTCACGGATGGAATTAGAGGTGCGTGGGGATTTGATGGAGAGAACTTTTTGCATATTGATGCTAGAAGAGAAAAAGTCGCTGATTCATTGGGAGCAGGCGATGCCTTTTCCAGTGGCTTCATTTCAGCGCATCTCAAAGAAAAAAGCTTGGAAGAGTGTTTGCGTTGGGGCATCGAAAACAGCACGAGCGTGATTCAACACTATGGTGCAATCGAAGGACTTTTGAAAGGGGAAATTTAGAAGAGGCTCATGTTCTCAGGACTTACGCATTTTTCTTCAAATCTATTGTTCGCTGAAATTACAAAAAAATTCAACTAAGATTATAAAAAGAAAATATGGATTTTAATCCTGTCATTGCTATGGCTACATAAATAGATTTTCAGAAAAATATCTAAGTCCTAATAAGAATTAATTTTACTACAGTGCTGGAAAAAAATTTGCAGAAATATTTCAATTTTTCTGAGTTTCGACCGGGGCAAAGAGAAATCGTGGAGGCAATTCTCAGCGGGCATGATACGGTGGCGCTTATGCCGACTGGCGGGGGAAAATCTTTGTGTTATCAATTGCCATCAATAATCGCGGATAAATTATCGGTGGTTATTTCTCCGCTTATTGCTCTAATGAAGGATCAAGTGGACGCACTTAATGCGCGGGGAATTCCGGCGGTTTTCATCAATAGCTCGCTAACTTTTGAAGAAATTGGAGAAAATTTCGAAAAGATAAAAAAGGGAAGCGTGAAAATTCTTTATGTGGCGCCGGAGCGATTTGGTAGTTTTGAGTTTCAAAAACTTTTTTCAGAACTGGATATTTTTTTGTTTTCAGTAGATGAGGCACATTGCGTTTCGCAGTGGGGGCATGATTTCCGACCAGATTATCTGGAAATCAAAAAATATATTCGCAATTTGAAAAACCGTCCGATTGTGGCGGCGTTCACGGCCACCGCTACGCCAGAAGTGCAAGGGGATATCGTGGAACGATTGGAAATGAAAAATCCAAAAATATTTATCCGTGGATTTGATCGGCCGAATTTGAAATTTTTGGTGCAATGTGATTTGAAAACTAAAGAAAGATATGAAGAAATTTTACGTATCATAAAAAGTCTATCAGGTTCGGGAATTGTCTATTCGCTCACTAGAAAAGAAACGGAAGTTATTGCAAAATATCTGAAAGAAAATGGAATCAAGGCCGTGGCCTATCACGCTGGAATGGAAGCCAAGAGAAGAGAAAAAGTGCAAGATGATTTTATGGAAAACAGAATTCAGGTGATTGTGGCGACCATTGCTTTTGGTATGGGCGTGGACAAAGCCGACATTCGCTTTGTCATCCACTCTGGTATGCCCGGGAGTCTTGAGGGATACTATCAAGAAGCCGGTCGCGCCGGACGAGACGGCGAAAAAGCCTATTGTGTTTTGCTTCATGCCAAGAAAGACACCAACACGCACAAATTTTTCATTCGGATGAGTCGGGGTGAAATGATGGATGGTGGAAAAAATTGGAATGAAATTCAGAAAGTTCTGGATATAAAATATAGCAAACTGGACAAGGTGGTTGAATATGCCACACGAAAAAAATGTCGGCGGAAAATGATTTTGGAATATTTCAATGATCCGGACTTGAAAAATCATCCTGACAATTGTCGCGGGTGTGACGTGTGTCTCAATTGGAAAGCTACTAAAGGTCAGGAAAAATTTGAAAAAACCAAGGGAGAGAAAAGCCAAGGATTTATTTCCGGCACGATCAAAGAAACCGTGAACTTATATGAACAAAATTATAGCGTGGAAAAAATTGCCAAAATTAGAGGGCTGGGCATCAGAACAATTTATGGTCATTTGATTGATTGGTATGCGTCGGGCGGAAAATTGAAGGTGGAAGATTTCTTGTCTCAAGCGGAAGAAGAAAAAATTGAGAAAGTAATTTTGCAACTCGGAAGCACTGAAAAACTGTCCCCAATCAAAGCCAAATTGCCGGAAAGTATCGGCTATGAGAAAATTCGGCTAGCGATTGCGAAGATGGGAAAGAAAAGGGGTTGAAATAGGCGGTGGTTTTTTGGGTGGAAATCAGGTATAATATAAAAGCGATGCGAATCTACTAATAAATGCTAATCTGCAAATTGCGAATAATAATATGAAAATATGAATTGGAAAAATAATTTCGAGAAAGGAAAAGAAATAATTTTAGCGACTTCTTCTAAAAAAGGTATGCCAAATGCTAATGTGGTAATTTCTCGTGGCTTTATAGATGGAAAATTATTGGTGGCAGATTGTCAGATGGATAAAACAATTAAAAATCTTCAAGAGAATAAAAATATCTGTGTGGTTGGTGGATATATCAGATTAAAAGGAGTAGTAAAAATATTTTCTAGCGGTAAATACTTTAAATTATGTATCGTGAAAGAAGGTGATTATAAAGTTAAAAATGCTATTCTTATTACTATAAAAGAAATTTTTGATTTAGATAAAGTAAAAATATTAAAATAAAAAATATATATGTCCTTGGAAAAACTTTTTAATCCAAAATCAATTGCAATTATTGGGGCTTCGAGCGAAGAGGGAAAGGTTGGAAATGTGATTGCGAAAAATATTTTGGAACTTGGCTATAGTGGCGAAGTGTATTTGGTCAATCCAAAATACGCGGAAATTTTTGGGAAAAAATGTTATAAAGCTTTATCAGAAATAGAAAATGATGTTGATTTAGCAATAATTGCAATCCCAGCTAAATTTGTGAATCAAGAGATTCTAAATAATTCCAAGAATATAAAAAACTATGTGGTTATCTCGGCGGGATTTTCGGAAATTGGGGAAGAAGGAAAAAAACAAGAAGAAGAACTCAAAAAAATTGCCAAGGAAAATGAGTTGAATATTTTGGGTCCAAATTGTTTAGGTTTTATAATCCCAAGCCTAAAGCTCAATGCATCTTTTGCTGGTGGAATGCCGGAAGCGGGCAACATTGCTTTTGTTTCGCAATCCGGGGCTCTGGCAGTGGCGATTATGGATGCGGCCAAAAAAGAAGGTACGAAATTTTCCAGTATCGTTTCAGTAGGCAACAAAATGCAAATTTCAGAAACTGAGATGTTGGAATTTTTGGGACAAGATGAAAACACTAAAGTGATTGGAATGTATCTTGAGGGGATAAAAGAAGGAGAAAAATTCATTGAGATTGCCGGAAAAATTGCAAAAATAAAACCGATTGTGATTTTGAAAGCGGGGAAAAATGAAAAAACGCAAAAAGCCATCAGTTCTCACACGGGCGCGTTGGCGGGGAATGACGAAATTGTTTCAGCTGTTTTTGAAAAAAGTGGTATAATTCGGGCCAATAATTTGGAGGAATTTTTTGTCTTGTTAAATTTCATTAGTTTTTCAAATACTGTGCCCAATCAGAAAGTGGCGGTGATCACTAACGCTGGCGGAGCGGGAGTTTTAGTTTCAGATGCTTTTAGTGGAAAAAAGATTCAGTTGGCAGACTTGGAAAATGAAACTAAAAATAAACTACGGGAATTTCTTCCAGCCGAATCATCAGTGGAAAATCCAATTGATCTTTTGGGCGATGCGCGCGCAGATCGGTACAAAAAAGCTTTAGAAATAATTTCCAATGCTCCTGAAATTGGCTCAGTGATTTGTCTTCTTACTCCACAAGAACAAACTCCCGTAGCAGAAATTGCTAAGGAGATAATAAAATTCAAGGACAAGACTGACAAAAATATTGCGACAGTTTTTCTGGGTGGAGAAAAAGTGGAGAAAGCCATCACTAAACTTAAACAAAATGAAGTTTGCAATTTTAGTTTTCCAGATTTAGCTGTGACGGCAATTGACAGTTATAGTCAGTGGAATGAATCTCGCACAGCCAAAACAAAAAATCCGACGCAGATGATCAATGAAAAAAGACGAGCCAAGGTTTTGGAAATAATTGCCAAAGCTAAATCGGAAAATCGCCAAGCACTCTATTTTGGTGAAAGCGCCGAAGTCATGGAGATTTATGGGATAAATACGGTAGAAAGTTTTGAGATTGAAAATTATCATGGAAGAAATTTGGGATACCCGGTAGTTTTGAAAGTTGATAGCGACAAAGTTTTGCATAAAACTGACAAGAATGGCGTGATACTCAACATTGAAAATGAAATGAAACTTTCGCGGGCTGTTTCGCAAATGAGAACTAATTTTCCCGAAAGTCATCTGATAATTCAGCCGATGGCGAAAAAAGGAGCAGAGTTAATTATCGGGATAAAAAAGGATGAAATTTTTGGGCCAGTGATTGTTTATGGCCTAGGTGGAATTTATGCGGAATTTTTGAAAACGGTGGATTATTTAGTGCCGCCGATAAGTTTGGGTCAAGTGGAAAAAGCTTTGTTTTCGGGGAAGATTAAATTTCTTTTTCAAGGAGCGCGGGGACAGAAAAAATATAACGTTGAAGAAATGGCCAAAATACTCATGGGCATTAGCTCTTTTTCTTTGGAAATTCCAGAAATTAGTGAGTTTGATATAAATCCGCTAATTGTATATAATAATAGTCAGGAAGCCGTTGCCGTGGATGTGAAAATAATTATATAAGCGATGCTAATCTGCGAATATATGCGAATGTTGCGAATTGCGAATAATAAAAATAATAAACTAAATAAATTATATGGAAGATAAAAAAATAAAGATTTTGATTGTTGATGATGATGAAATAGTGCGCGGAACTTATGCGGATATTTTTCGACAAGTTGGTTTTGAAGTGAGTGAGGCGGTGGATGGATTAGATGGAATGGATAAGGCGACTAAAGAAATCCCAGACATTATCTTCACGGGGATTATTATGCCAAGAATGGATGGATTTTCACTTAAGGAATCATTAGCAAAAAATGTTAATACTTCTAGTATTCCGGTGATGATGTTGTCACATATGGGGCGAGAAGAGGATAGGATAAAAGCTCAAGAGTTGGGGATACGAAATTTTATCGTGCAAGGTATGGTGACGCCAAAACAAGTACTTGAGTTGGTACGAAATATCTTTGGCAACGGAGCTTATCGAGTGAAATTTAATACAATTGAAATGGATGCGCCAAGATTATCAAAAGATTTTGGATATGGTGAAAATTTTGTTTGTCCTAATTGCGCAGGAGAGATGACTATGAATCTGGAGATTCTTGATGCAAGTAAAAAAGAATTTAAGGCGAAATTTGTTTGTCCTAAGTGTGGGTAATTTACGAAAATACGAATTGAGCGAAAGTACGAATTTACAAAAAAAATGATAATAATTAGGGGAAATTATCCCCTAATTTTGTTAAAATGAAATTATGACAAATTGGGAAATAAAGAATAATAAGGAGAGTAATTTTTCGGGTGAGCTATTGGAAAAATATGGTCCAATTATTTTGCAACTTCTCAAAAATCGCGGATTGGAAACGCCAGAAGAAATTGAAAAATATTTCAATTTTGATTATGAAAAAGATTTAAGCGATCCTTTCAAAATTACTGATATGGAAAAAGCAGTGGGAAGAATTTCCAAGGCCATTGAAAATCAAGAAAGCGTGGCTATTTTTGGCGATTATGACGCGGATGGCGTTTCATCCTCGGCTGTGCTTTTTGAAACTTTGACAAATTTAGGATTGAAAAAAATTACTTGCTATATCCCTGACCGTCAATTGGAAGGTTATGGTATGAATGAAAAAGCGGTGGAATATTTGAGTGAGAAAAAAATAACGCTAATTATCACGGTTGATTGTGGGATAACTAATATCGTCGAAGTGGAAAAGGCCAAAGAAATGGGAATTGATGTGATCATCACTGATCATCATCACGCGCCGGAAATTCTGCCACAAGCTTATGCGCTTATAAATCCGAACATCCCAGATTCTGGTTTTCCGTTCAAGTCATTAGCTGGGGTGGGTGTGGCTTTCAAATTAGCGCAGGCCCTGTGTCAAAAACAAGCGCCGGAAAAACAGGAACAATTGAAATGGGCACTGGATCTTGTAGCGCTCGGGACAATTGCGGATTGTGTGCCACTGCTTGGTGAAAATAGAGTGCTGGCAAAATATGGACTAATTGTGCTTTCAAAAACAAAAAGAGTGGGATTTTTGGAAATGTTTAAGGTGGGAAGAATTGATATTTCGGAGAATAATATTCCTGATGCGCATAAGGTGGCTTTTCAAGTTGCGCCCAGAATCAATGCGGCCGGCAGAATGGATCATGCCAATGTGGCTTATAATTTGCTCATTGAAAAAAATTCGGTGATGGCACGTGACATGGCATTGGAAGTGGAGAGTAACAATCAAAAAAGACAAAAAATAACCGCGGAAATTTTTCGAGAAATTCAAGTCTTGGCAACCAATTCTTTCAAAGACAAGAAATTTATTTTTGCCGAGAGCCCGCATTGGCCGGTGGGAATTTTGGGACTCGTAGCGGGAAAAATCGCTGATGAATTTCAAAAACCAACTATTGTTTTGCAACGCCAAGAAACTGAATTTGTCGGATCGCTTCGCAGTATTCCAGAGATAAATATCATCGAGACACTGGGAAAATGTTCCGAGTTACTGGAAAGATTTGGCGGACATTCGCAAGCGGCAGGTGTGACGGTTAAGCCGGAAAATATTGAAAAATTTTATGAAAAAATGTCTCAACTCATCGAGGAAGAACTGGCTGGCAAAGAAATTGTGCCAGTTTTGGACGTTGATTGCGAGATAACACTGGATGATATCAATTGGGAATTTGTGGCCGAGCTAAAGAAAATGGAGCCATTTGGCATTGGCAATGAAGTTCCAGTTTTTTTGGCAAAAAATGTGGTCATTAGTGATTTGAAAATTGTCGGTAATGGAAGTAAGCACTGGAAACTTTCTTTGATGAGCACTTCCGGTAGTCCGAAAATTTTTGACGCGATTGGATTTTCTTTGGCGACAAAATTTCCTGATTTGAAAAAGGATGATAAAATAGAGATGGTTTTTAATATTCAAGAAGACGAATGGAGTGGGAATAAAAAAATACAGTTGAATTTGATTGATTTGAGGAGGGTCGATTAAGATTTTATTTTGAAAAAAATTAACTCAAAGCCTAATTTTGTAGCTAAAAATTTTCCTCAATCAACGGCAGGCAAAGAAAATTTTTAGACAAAATTAAGCTTTTCAAACAGGAATTTTTTACAAAATAAAACCTTAATCTCTAGGGGAGGGGGGTAGGATAATTTAGAAAAAATTATTAATAAATAAAATTATGTCAGAAAAAATCGTGATGTTTACCGATGGTGGGTCGCGGGGTAACCCAGGACCAGCGGGAATCGGAATTTACGTGGAAACTTTGGACAAAAAATATGGTGAGTGTATTGGCGAGACTACCAATAATGTGGCGGAATACAGCGCTTTGATATATGGCCTCAAAAAATTGAAACAACTTTTGGGCAAGGACAAAACTAAGCAATATGAAATCGAATGCAATTTGGACAGTGAACTGATTGTCAGGCAAATGAATCATGAGTACAAAATCAAAGATGAAAATGTGCAGAAGAATTTCATTGAAATTTGGAATTTGATGTTAGACTTCAAAAATGTTATATTTATACATATACCAAGAGAAAAAAATTCTGTGGCGGATGCATTAGTGAACGAAGCGTTAGACGCAAAAGAAAAACAAAAAAGTTTGTTATAAAAATTATCAAGAAACAAGGAACAAGAAACAAACAAATCACAATTCTAAAATTACAATAATCAAAATTTGAAATTTAGAAATTGGTTATTGAAAATTGTTTGTATCTTGTAGCTTGGTCCTTGGTTGTTGCAAGGCTTATGTTCAAAAAGAAAAAAACCTATATAATTCTAGTTCTAATAATTCTAATTATTGGTGGAGTTTATTATTGGAAATCGCAACCAAAGAAAATAACTTATACAACTGAAACTGCGAAGGTGGGGACAATTGCTAAAACTGTTTCAGCTACGGGAGAAATTGTGCCGGAAATTCAGGCCGATTTGTCATTTAAGTTAAGCGGACGAATAGATTCTATGTTAGTGAATGTGGGGGATCGGGTTATAGCCAAACAAAAAATTGCGACCATTGACAAAGGAACTTTGCTAGAAGAATTATCCCGAGCTAATAATGAAATTGAAGTGCAAAAAAAGACTCTTTCGCATATGAAGGATGAGGATGATATATATAACGATGATCAAAGAAGTGCACAAAAAGCGCAAATAAAAAAAGCGCAGGATGCGGTGAATATCATTCTTACGCAAATTAAATCGACAACTCTTTATTCCCCGCTGGATGGCATAGTAACAAAAAAAATTGCAGAATTGGGAGAAAATATCACAGCCAATGGCCCCGTTTTGACTGTGTCTAGCTTGGGTGAACCATATATTCAAATTGATGTTCCAGAATCGGATATTGTGGATGTAAAAATTGGCCAAAAGGCCGAAATAACTTTTGATGCCTTGCCAAGCGATGAAAAGTTGGAAGGGGAAATTTTTGAAATTGAGCCGGCTTCAACTGTGATTTCTGACGTGGTTTATTATAAAGCTAAGATAAAACTGGCTAAACAAGACGAAAGATTGAAAATCGGAATGAGCTCTGACGCGGATATTAATATTTTTCAAAAAGATGGTGTCGTGACAATTCCCTATCGCGCTGTGAAAAATGATGGAGACCAAGAATATGTGGAAATTTTGAAAGCAGAAAATGTTGTGGAGAAAATTAATGTGAAAACCGGCGCAAGAGGCGATGAGGGAATGGTGGAAATTATTTCAGGGCTTACTGGTGGAGAAAACATTATAATACTTTCGAGTGAGAAATAATCCTATGTCTTTAATTCAAATTCAAAATCTTTGCAAAACTTATGAAAATGAGGGGGTGAAAACACCGGCGCTTTGCAATGCGAATTTTTCTCTTGAAAAGGGGGAATTTCTTTCGATTATGGGGCCGAGCGGAAGTGGGAAATCAACTCTGATGCAGGTGGTGGGGCTACTTGATCGTCCAACAGAAGGGAAATATTTTTTGGAAGGAAAGGACACGGCTGATTTTGATGATGATACTTTGGCATCAATTCGAAACAAAAAAATTGGATTTGTTTTTCAATCTTTCAATCTACTCCCTCGAACTTCGGTTTTTGAAAATGTGGAGTTGCCACTTCTCTATGATTTGAAACCAGATGGAAAAAATCGGGACAAAGTGATGCGAGCCTTGGAATCTGTTGGAATGGAACATCGCGAAAAATATCTTTCCAATCAACTCTCTGGTGGAGAAAAACAAAGAGTGGCGATTGCGCGCGCGCTGGTCAATGACCCGGAAATTATTTTTGCCGATGAACCAACGGGAAATCTAGATTCAAAATCTGGATTGCAAGTGATGAAAATTTTGCAAGACTTGAACAATAAGGGACGAACAATTATTCTCGTCACCCATGAAACCTATACCGCCGAGCACGCCAAAAGAATCATCTATATGAAAGACGGAGAAATCGTCGCCGATGATCAGGTTAAAAATAGAAGGATTGCGGATGGGACGGAGGAAATTTTGAAATAAGCAGTGTTGGAAAATAGTGAAGAAGAAATTGGAAAATAACTTAGGAAAGTAGAAAAAAGAAAATAGAAATAAAAATGGAAAATCAAAAACCAAAGATAAATAGCTATAAAGATTTGTTTGTATATCAAAATACTTACAAAGCTATGCTGGTTGTTTTAAAAGAAATAATTTTAAAATTACCAAAGGAAGAAAAATTTGATTTAGTTGATCAAATGAGAAGATGTTGCAAAGCATGTCCTGCTCTTGTGGCGGAGGGTTTTGCGAAAAGATATCAAAAAAGAAATTGGAATAAATATCTAGAAGATGCTATCGGAGAAATAAATGAAATGCAACATCATCTAGATGTTTGTATAGATGTTTATGATAATTATGTCGATATATCTAAATGTGAAGATTTGAAAGAGTTGTATATTTTATCAGGAAAACAAGCTTATAAACTCAAAGAAACATGGAAAAATTTTCATGATAATCGTCAGTAATCTTTTTTCTAATTTCTAATTTCCTGAACCATTCTCTTCTTTCTTTTTAACTTATTTCTACCGTTATGAATTTAATTAGTTCAATCAAGATTTCCCTAAAATATTTATTAGCGGCGAAGTTTCGCTCTTTTTTGACGATTTTGGGAATTATTATTGGTGTGGCATCGGTGATTATTATTATGGCGATTGGTCAGTCGGCGCAAGCATTAATTCTTGATCAAATCACTGGTATTGGTTCAAATCTAATTGGGGTTTTGCCCGGTGCGTCAGATGAGAATGGTCCGCCGGCGACTGCGATGGGAATTTCTATCACAACTTTGAAATATGATGATTTGAAAGTTTTACGAAACGGCAAGGATGTGCCGGAAGTGACAGATGGAGCTGGTTATGTCCTAGGAACAGCCACCACTGAATATGATGGCACTAATCTCAATGCTTCTTTTCAGGGAGCGACCGCCAGTTATGTTAATGTGGAAAATGCCAAAGTAGCGGAAGGTCGATTTATTTCTGAAGATGAAGAAACTAATATGTCTCGCGTGGCGGTGATTGGATTTAATCTGAAGGAAGATCTTTTTGGTGGAGATGATCCACTGAATAAAGTTATAAAAATCAAAGATCAAAATTTCACGGTTGTTGGTGTTTTGGAAGAAAGAGGCTCATCTGGTTTTGGCGTCAGTAGTCAAGATGACACAGTTTTTGTCCCTTTGAAAACTGCCCAAAAACTTCTTTTGGGCATTAATCATTTAGGATTTATTCGTCTTAAAGTGAGGGACGCTAGTCTCATTTCTTTAGCTAAGGAAAATATTGCTCGAACGCTTCGAGAAAGCCACGACATCGATGATCCGGCTAATGATGATTTTTCCGTGCGCGATATGGCTTCGGCGGTGGAGATAGTCACGAAGGTTACAAATGTTCTCCGATATTTTCTTTTAGCGATTGGGACAATTTCTCTTATTGTGGGCGGAGTGGGGATTATGAACATAATGCTTTTGGCAGTTAATCAAAGAATTCGAGAAGTGGGGCTACGAAAAGCAGTGGGCGCAAAAAACAGCGACGTTTGGACGCAATTTTTGATTGAATCGGTATTCATTTCTTTTTTGGGTGGAGTGATTGGGATTATCATTGGCATTGCGATTTCTGGTTTAACGGCAATTATCATTCAGTCCCTGCAATATGTTTGGCCGTTTATAATTTCTTGGCAATCAATTGTCGCCGCTATCGGAGTTTCCTTTGCAATTGGAATAATTTTTGGAATTTATCCTGCGGGAAAAGCTTCGAGGATTAGTCCGATGGAAGCGTTGAGATACGAGTAGCTGAAATTAGTAAAAAAGAAAAGAGAAATTGGTTTAAGAAAAAGGAAAATAGAAAGAGGAAAAAATTTCAAATTCTAATTTCCAATTTCTTATTTCTTGAACTACTTTCTAATTTCCTCTTAACTATTTTCTTATTTAAATTATGTACACTTTTATAATTCCAATCAGACTCGCTTTCAAAAGTCTTCGCAATAATTTGGGGCGGACGGTTTTGTCGCTTCTTGGAATCGTGATTGGCGTGGTGAGTGTAATTTTAGTTTTGTCTTTTGGCTCGGGAGTTAAAGGATTTCTGGTGGATCAAGTTTCTTCTTTTGGGTCGGATATAATTCAAATTGAAGTCAAAGTGCCGAAAGTTTCTAAAACTTCCACTCAGAATGCCAGTGGACAAATGGGCGGAATGCAGATTACTACCTTGAAGCTAGAAGACGTTGAGGAGGTGGCTAAGCTTTCCAATATTGGAGCGTGGTATGGCGCGATTATGAATCAGCAAGTAATTAGTTATGAGAATAAAAACAAACAGGTATTTATAATGGGAACAACTGCGGGGGTTTCCGAAGCGGATAAGAAGGCAGAAATAGAATCAGGCGTGATGTTTAGTGAGGATGATGACAAGAGTCTTCGGCAAGTGGTAGTTTTGGGTTCGGAAGCAAAAAAAGATTTTTTTGGCGAAAATGAAGCGGTAGGAAAAGATGTGAAAATTAAGGGTCAAACCTATCGTGTGGTCGGAGTTTTGAAAGAGCGGGGTGCTACAGGATTTTTCAATTTCGATCAAACGGTTTATGTGCCTCTTCGTACAGTGCAAAAAAAATTAGCCGGAATAGATCATTTGCAATTTGCAATTTTCAAACTAAAAGATATGGGAAAACTTGATCTAACTGTTGCGCAGGCAACTGATGTGCTTCGCGTAGAGCATGATATTGAAAATCCGGATGATGATGATTTTGCAGTCAATTCAATTGTGGAAGTTTTGGAAATTCTCAACAAGATTTTTTTCTCCGTTAATTTGCTTCTTATCGCGCTCACTTCCATTTCGCTTGTTGTGGGCGGAGTGGGAATTATGAATGTGATGTATGTTTCAGTGACGGAGCGAACATTTGAGATTGGGCTAAAAAAAGCAATCGGCGCAAAAAATTCGCAAATTCTTTTTCAATTTCTCTTCGAAGCAATTTTCATCACACTTCTTGGTGGCATCATTGGGCTGGCGCTGGGTTTTGGAATTTCCAAAATCGGAGAAATAATCGCGGTGAGTTATGGTTTTGCCCTAAAATTTCCCATCACTTGGTGGTCAGCTTTGATCGGTCTTGGTTTCTCCGCTGGAACCGGAATAATTTTTGGATATTTTCCAGCCAAGAAAGCTTCGCAACTTTCACCAATGGAAGCCTTGAGGAAAGAATAAATTCTCCACTTACTTTTCTTTGCCTCAAAGAAAAGTAACAAAAGAAAGCGGCCACCCTAATAAAATAAAGAAATAAATTTTCGATTTTTTCGCTAAATTTACTAACTCCCCTTAGGCACAGAATGAGTAAATTTTTAACGCTCTAAAATCTAAATTTATAGTTCTTTATTTTATGGGGTGGGGAAAATGAAAATTTTTTTAAGAGTACGTTTCGCAAGGCTGAATTTAAAAAGAAAAATGGCGAGGAGTTTATTTGCTCGAGAGAAAAAGTTAGCGGATTGTTTAAGTAATTTGTTAAGTAACAAGTTCAGTAATAAAAAACTTGATTTTTTGTTGTTTGTTTGATGATAGTTAAAAAAATATTTTTAATAATAAAAAAAAGCCTTTGTAGCTTGATTGTGAATAATTGAGTGAGGGGGTGAAATTCGAGAATTTCATCCCCCCGATCCAGTTAAAATTCTTCAATTTTTACATTCCTCCAGTCATCGAAAATTAAAGAAGGAGAAATGTCTGGAGGGCAAGGCTTGCTGTTTTTATCATCTTTGAACCATCCGAAAGGAATGCCAGAATTTATGGCAAGTCTCCCATCTTTTTCGGGATCGTCCCCGAAATAAAAATACGATCCTTTACCCATTCTTTCCCTCAGTAAATTAAATAAAAGCGGGGATGGCTTGACTTTTTGAGTCACAGGTAATTTCAAGTGACGCAAATTATCATCAGATATAATGACATTCGGCCAAAAAACCGGCTCTTTCCACTGCTCTTCCCATACGGAAAATGTTTGTTTGATAAATTCCGTATGTCCAGAGGATATAATATTCCTAGGTGTATATCTGTGCCATTTTGACGAAGCTGGAAAATTTTAGCGTTAAATTCCTTGTAACCTTCACATGGCAGCGGCCATACTGATCCTATTTCGCCAAGCAGTACCTGCATTTTAGCAAAAACGAGTTTTTCAGCCGCATCCTCCAAATTTCCTGTGGTTAAGCCATGCTTTTGGAGAGCGTCAATGAGTTCAATGGGTGCTCGATTTTTTAAACCACCCACTGCACAAAAAGCGCCTCGGCCATCTTCTCCAAAAAGTGCTTCTACAGCAAGGCAATATGCCTCGCTGACCCCGATTTCATTGGGACTTGGCTGAAATGTATCAGCCATGGTTCCGTCAAAATCCATTACTAACCGTATTCTTTTTGGCATGATACCCCTCCTATTCTTTCGATTGATTTATTTTAGTAAAAAGAACATCCTCCCTAAAATCATTTAATCATAAGATAGCATATCAAGCAAATAAATAGTATTATTGATAAAATAATAAAATAGTGTTAAATTATTAATAAGGAATAAAGTTTGAAAATATGAACAAAAATAATTGGTATGTAATTACGGGCGCTCCTCATTCGGGAAAAACTACCCTGATTGAAAAATTGAGAGAATTAGGATACAAAGTAGTCTTGGAAGCGGCTAGAGTTTATATTGATGAAGAAATTGAAAAAGGAAAAACACTGGAAGATATTAGAAAGAACGAACTGGATTTCCAAAGAAAGATTTTAGAGATAAAGATTGAAAACGAAAAAAAAGAATCGCGAAGCGAAATAGTTTTTTGGGACAGGGGAATTCCTGATAGTCTCGCTTATTATGAAATGCTGGGATTTGCGGAGGATAAATTTTTGCGAGATGCGATAAAGAATGCAAAATATAAAAAAGTTTTCTTACTCAGCACTCTTCCATATAAGAAGGATTATGCTAGAATAGAAAGCGAAGAGCAACAGAAGATGATTCATTATTTATTGAAAAAAACTTATATAAATAGTGGATATGAGCTGATTGAATTGGGGAATGTTGGACTGGAAGAAAGAATAGAGATTATTTTAAAAAACCTATAATTAATTTTTTCAAAATAATGTATCATTTATATTCATTCTTAAATAGCAAAGAAGAACATTGTTTTAATATTGAAACGTCAAAAACTCTTAATAAGGATGAAATACTCAAGCTCTCTCAGCTTTTGGCTGAAGGATTTCTTGTGGAAAAAATAAACACAAAAAATAAACTAACAAAAAATGTTGTGGAAATCGGCCCAAGATTAAACTTTGCTACGCCTTTTTCTACTAATGCAGTTTCAATTTGTAGATCCTGTGGTCTTGGTAAGGTGAAAAGAATTGAAAAATCTAAACGGTTTGTTGTTTTGGATAATGGAAAAAAAGAAGAATTTATTTTGAAGAATAAAGATAGAATGACTGAGACAACTTATCCGAAAAAATTAGAAAGTTTCAAAATTGATATCAATCCAGAGGCAGTGTTTGAAGTTGATTTGCTAAAAAACGGCGTTGAGGCTTTGAAAAAAATCAACCAAGACATGGGGCTTGGAATGGATGCGTGGGATTTGAATTTTTACCATGATTTGTTTGTTAAAGATTTAAAAAGAAATCCTACTAATGTGGAATGTTTTCAATTAGGTCAAGCTAATAGTGAGCATTCAAGGCATTGGTTTTTTAAGGGTAAACAAATAATTAATGGGAAAGAACAAAATCAAAGTTTGCTTGAAGTTGTTCAGGCTCCTCTCAAAAAAAATCTTTCAAATAGTCTGATTGCTTTTAATGATAACTCTAGCGCTATAAAAGGGTATAAGATAAAAACTATTATTCCAAGTGAAACATCCAAATCTTCAAAATTCAAAAATGTTGACAAAGTTTATCATCTTATTTTCACAGCCGAAACACATAATTTTCCTACTGGAGTTGCTCCGTTTCCTGGTGCTGAAACTGGAGCGGGCGGAAGAATAAGGGATGTTCAAGGAACTGGCAGAGGTGGGTTGGTTGTTGCGGGAACATCCGGTTATTGCGTGGGAAATTTAAATATCCATGGTTATAATTTGCCATGGGAGAATAAGAAATTTAAATATCCGGAAAATTTAGCTTCTCCTCAAAAAATACAAATTGATGCAAGTAATGGGGCTTCTGATTATGGAAATAAATTTGGGGAACCAATGATCCAAGGATTTAATCGTTCTTTTGGGATGTTATTACCGGGCGGAGAAAGACGAGAATGGAATAAGCCGATATTATTTAGTGGTGGAGTGGGACAAATTGAAAACGTACATATTAAAAAGGGCAATCCCGAAAAAGATATGCTAATTATTCAGGTTGGAGGTCCAGCTTATCGGATTGGTATGGGGGGTGGCGCAGCTTCTAGCATGATCCAGGGGGAAAATAAAGCAGAATTAGATTTTAACGCGGTACAAAGAGGCGATGCCGAATTGGAACAAAAAATGAATAGAGTGATTAGGGCATGTTCAGAAATGGGAAAAGAAAATCCAATAATAAGCATTCATGATCAAGGGGCTGGTGGCCCATGTAATGTTCTAACGGAAATTATCGAACCTGCTGGAGGGAAGATAGAAATAAGAAAAATAAAATTGGGAGATGAAACGATGTCAGTTTTAGAAATTTGGGGAGCGGAATACCAAGAAAGAAATGCTTTGCTTATTTATCCAAAGGATTTGAAAAAATTTGAAAAAATTTGCCAAAGAGAAAAATCTGATTTTGAAGTTCTGGGTAGAATAACAGGAGATGGAAGAATTATTGTTCATGATGAATCTGACAATTCTTATCCGGTAAATTTGGAACTTGCTAAGATTTTAGGAAAAATGCCTCAAAAAGAATTTAGGGATGAAAAAATGAAAATGAATTTTCCTAAATTGAAAATTCCTAAAAAATTATCTTTCGAAAAAGCCCTGGGAAATGTTTTGAAATTACCATCAGTATGTTCAAAAAGATTTTTAGTTTCTAAGGTTGATAGAAGTGTCACTGGGCTTATTGCTAGACAACAGTGCTGTGGACCTTTGGATTTGCCAGTTTCGGATGTTTCAGTTATTGCTCAAAGCCATTTTGGAAAAACTGGTGCCGCCATATCAATTGGGGAACAACCGATTAAGATGCTGATTGATTCTGAAGCTGGAGCTAGAATGTCAGTTGGGGAAGCTCTGACTAATATTGTTTCAGCTAGAATTTCTTCTTTAGAAAGTATAAAATGTTCAGGAAATTGGATGTGGCCAGCGAAACTACCAGGTGAAGGATCAAAGGTTTATGAAGCTGCCTGCGCCACTCGTGATTTTATGATTGAGCTCGGCATTGCAATTGATGGAGGAAAAGATAGTTTATCTATGGCTGCTAAGGTGGGAAAAGAAATAGTTAAATCTCCTGGTCAGCTAGTAATCTCTGCTTATGCTTCTGTTCCAAATATTGAAAAAGTCATCACTCCAGATATAAAAAAACCAGGAGATAGTGAACTTTGGTTTATAGATTTAGGTGAAGATAGATGCAGATTGGGTGGTTCGGCACTGGCTCAGATTCTGAGTCAAATTGGAAATGAATGTCCGGATGTAGAAAAATCAAAAATTCTTAAGAATTTTTTCCAAGCAGTGCAGTTAATGATAGATGAAAATGTTTTGCTTTCAGGTCACGATAGGTCTGATGGAGGAGTGATCACAACTGTTTTGGAAATGGCATTTGCTGGAAATTGCGGATTGGATTTGAAAGTTAAAAACAAGAAAGATTCATTCGCTTTCTTTTTTAACGAAGAGCTTGGGTATGTTATGGAAATAGAAAAAAATAAAAAAGAACATTTTAGAAAAATAATTCATAAATTCGGCTTAGAAAAAATTACTAGACTATTGGGAAAAACGGAAAAAGCTGATCTTATAAAAATTCAATATAATGACAAAAAAATATTAGAAAAAGAAAGTAATAAATTACGAAGAATCTGGGAAGAAACGTCGTATCAATTGAATAGATTACAAACAAATCCTCAGGTAGCGCTAGAAGAAAAAGAAAATATTTTCAAGCGATTAGGGCAAAAATATCAAATAAATTTTGTGCCAAAAGCTGACAAAAAATCTGGAAATATTAAAAATAAACCGAAAGTCGCAATTTTGCGTGAAGAAGGTAGCAACGGAGATAGGGAAATGGCAAGTTCTTTTCATATGGCAGGATTCGAGGTGTGGGATGTTTCTATGGCAGATCTTTTGGAAGGGAGAGTTGATTTGAAAAAGTTTAGAGGCGTTGCCTTTGTGGGAGGATTTTCTTACGCCGATGTCTTTGGTAGCGCTAAGGGTTGGGCATCTTCTATAAAATACAGTAAAAAATTAGTGAAAATGTTTAATGATTTTTATAAAAGATCAGAAACTTTTTCTTTGGGGGTTTGTAATGGATGTCAATTAATGACTTCAATTGGGTGGGTTCCATGGAAAGGAATTGAAACTAAAAAACAACCCCGTCTTATCAAAAATAAATCAAGTAGATTTGAATCAAGATGGTTAAGTGTAAAAATAAATCCTAGTCCAGCAATTATGTTTCAGGGTATGGAAGACTCTGTGTTGGGAATTTGGGTGGCACATGGAGAAGGGCAATTTATTTTTCCAGATAAAAAAATCTATCAGCAAACGATTAGACAAAATTTGACTTCGCTAGCTTATTGCGATGATGAAGGAAAAGCAACAGAAAAATATCCTTTCAATCCCAACGGATCGATAAACGGTATCGCTGCCCTGTGTTCGCCAGACGGAAGACACTTAGCAATGATGCCTCATCCTGAAAGAGCTTTTCTCAAGTGGCAATGGGCCTATATGCCTGAAGATATGAAAAAGAAACTGAAAGTTTCTCCTTGGCTTAAAATGTTTCAAAATGCTTATAATTGGTGTCAAAAAAAATAATTATGAAAAAAAATGATAAAAAAATAACTTATGCTAATAGTGGGGTGGATATTAGTGCGGGAAATTTGGCAGTCGATCTCATTAAAAAAAATGTGCATAAAACTTTCAAATATTTTCCCGGTAAAGTTTTGACTAAAATTGGGTCTTTTGGTGGAGTGGCGGAGTTAAAAGGAGGAAAAATAGTTGCTTCTTCTACTGATGGCGTTGGAACGAAGTTAGTTTTAGCTTGTCTTATGAATAAACACGATACGATAGGAATTGATTTAGTAGCGATGAGCGTTAATGATTTAGCCGTTATTGGTGTGATGCCTGCTATTTTTTTGGATTATATTGCTATGGGAAAGCAACTACCAAAAAGAACTGAAAAAATAGTAAATGGTATAATTAAGGGTTGCCATGATTGCGAGTGCGCTCTAATGGGTGGAGAGATGGCAGAAATGCCAGATGTATATACTGAGGAGGAATATGATTTAGCAGGGTTTGCTACGGGATTTGCAGAATCGAAAAAGGATTTAATCCTTGGAGAAAATATAAAACCTGGTATGAAGGTTTATGGCTTTGCCTCTTCCGGGGTTCATTCAAATGGCTATAGCTTGGTAAGAAAAATATTTGGGATTAATTTTAAGGATAGAACAAGAGCGAAAAAAATTCTAAATTCCAAATTTAGCGGTCTTTCTAAGCCTTTAGGAGAAGAGTTGCTTACTCCTACAAAAATTTATATAAAGATTATAAAAAAATTAATTTCATTATATAAAATTGAAGGTTTTGCTCACATCACAGGCGGGGGGTTAGTAGAAAATCCTCCTAGAATTTTACCAAAAGGATGCGCAATTAAAATAAAAAAAGATTCCTGGAAACGTCCTGCTATTTTTGATCT
Source organism: Candidatus Moranbacteria bacterium UBA2206 (assembly GCA_002328565.1). GTDB lineage: Bacteria > Patescibacteriota > Minisyncoccia > Moranbacterales > UBA2206 > UBA2206. Next base: position 28,827 of record DCUU01000065.1, on the reverse strand, counting down.
AATACAAAAAACAGGAAATGTTTCTGATTATGAAATGCTAAGAACTTTCAACTGCGGAATTGGGCTTATTGCAGTTTCAAAAGAAAAAATAAAAGAAGGAATATTGATAGGAGAAATTATAAAAGGCAATGGCGAGGTAATTTTTGAATAACGATTCATTTTTTATGGAAAATTTAAACACAATGCTACCTGGAAATCCCAGATATCAACCAAAACAAATGATTCCAGTTTTTGGATATGATAATTTATATAAAAAAGTAGCTCAGGTTGAGATAGCAGCACTGGAAACGCTAGGTGAGATGAAAATAATTCCGCTGAAAGATTTCAAAAAATTAACAAGAGAAGTTAAGCAAAAATTACTTAATATAAAAACTTCAGAGGTAGATATAGTAGAAAGAGAAATAACCCATCATGATATTCGAGCGTGGGTAAGATGCGCTCAAAAAATTCTTGATAAAGATGTTGCTCGATGGGTGCATATACCACTAACTAGCTACGATGCTTTGGATACAGCTAGAATTTTGCAATTTAGAGAAGCTTACGAAATTTCTATCAAGCCATCTCTTGGTAGGGTGGTTGATATTTTTTCAAAATTAGTTGAGGAAAATTCAGGAAAAATTCAAATAGGGAGAACGCACGGCCAACACGCCTTGCCGATTACGGTAGGTTTTTGGTTGGCGACGATATTAAATAGAGTTGTTTATAATTGGGAAAAGTTAGATTATTTTTGTGATAATTTAACAGGAAAAATATCAGGAGCAGTTGGCGCACACAATGCTCAGTTTGGACTGGGTTTTTCTTTTAAAAAATCTCAAAATGATTTTGAAAAAAAACTTTTAGAAAAATTGAATCTAAAACCGGCTCCCATTAGCACGCAAATACTACCCCCAGAGCAATTAGGATATTTTCTTTTTTCTTGTATTAGCTTGTCGGCAGTCTTGGGGCAATTTGGAAGAGATGCTCGACATCTAATGAGAAGTGAAATAGGTGAAATAGTGGAATCATTTGAAAAAGGACAGGTTGGGTCATCTACTATGGCGCACAAAAGAAACCCAATTAATTTTGAAAACTTAGAGGGTATGTGGTTGCGAAATAAAAATGAATTTGGAAAAGTTCTAGATAATTTTATCAGTGAACATCAGCGTGATTTAGTTGGAAGTTCAATGATGAGAGATTATCCAATAATTTTGATAAATCTTCAGCAACAGCTAAACACTCTACTTAAAGAAAATAAATCAGGGGAGACATTTCTGGAAAGATTGTCAATTAATGAAGAAATATGTAAGTTGAATTTTCAAAAAAATGCTAATGTCATTTTGGCAGAACCGCTATATATTGCGTTGCAAATGGCTGGTTATTCTGGTGATGCGCATGAATTAGTTAACCATGAACTAGTTCCCGAGGCGCAGAAAAAAAAGTGTTCTATGATTGATGTATTGAATGATATGGCTAAGAAGGATAAAAAAATAAAAATATTAATATCAAAAATTGAACCGGAGATATTGAAATTATTTAAAAATCCACAAAATTATATCGGTGATGCCAAAAAAAAATCCTTAGAAATAATAAAAAATGCTAAAAAAATTTCTAATAAATTAATTTAAAAATATGGACTACAAAAAAGGATCCAAATTAAACGAGGGTAAAACCAAAATAGTTTGGAAAGTCAAGGATAAGCCGAACTTGGTAATTATTGAAAATAAAAATGATATTACCGCTTTTGATGACCCATCTTTTACTAAGCAATTTAAAACTAAAGCCGAGCATGCCACTACGGTTACTTGTAGAGTTTTTGAATTATTAAAAAAAGCAGGGATACCGGTGGCTTTCGAAAAACAAATATCCGCCAATCAATTTGTTGCTCCGAGTTGTGAAATGATTCCATTGGAAGTTGTGCCTAGGCGTTTTGCTGTAGGTAGTTTTCTAAAAAGACATCCTGAATTAGTAAATAAAGAAGAACTTCCGCATAGATTTCATAAATTAGTTATAGAATTTTTTCTAAAAACCACTAAGGGAGAATTAGTAAATTATAAGGGAATAAAAATATTAAAGGGACTCGATCCTAAAAAAGGGGAGGAAGATCCATTTATCGACAATCCTTTTGAAAATAACTGGAATTTATATCATTCTAAAAAACCGAAATGGGAAGAGGAAGCTGTCTTGGGAAAAACTATAGAGGCTAAAGGAATTTTTCCAAATGGCTTAACAAGGATGACAAAAGAGATTGATGATATGAGTAGAAAAGTATTTTTAGTTCTTGAAGGCGCTTGGAATATTTTAGGCTATAGAATTATTGATATGAAAATAGAATACGGATTGGATAGAAAAGGCAATCTTGTGGTAGCGGATGTTATTGACAATGATAGCTGGAGGCTTCGGGATGCTAATTGGCAAGAATTGAGCAAGGAAGCATTTAGACAAGGTGAAAAATTAGATGAAGTCGAAAAAAAATATGGTTTTGTTGCTGAGCTTTCGCAAAACTTTAGAATACCTAAACAGGCTTTAGTGATGTGGCGAGGATCAGATAGCGATGAGTTTCCTGATATGTCTCAAATTAAAAAATTAGACAATATTTCTATTGAGGAGATAACTTTGTCTGGTCATAAGTCAACTAATTTATCGTTAGATAGACTAGAGAAGGTTTTTACGCAATATTCTAGTGGAGGAGTTATTCTCGCTTTTGTGGGTATGTCTAATGGTCTTGGTCCAATATTGTCTACTAGAACAACATGGCCGGTTGTTGGAGTGCCGATGACTACTGAAAAATTTTCTGAAGATGTTTGGAGTAGTCTCAGGATGCCTAGTAATGTTCCAATGGTGACGGTGTTGTCACCAAAAAATGCTGTTTTAGTCGCACTTAATATTTTGGCGCAGAAAAATCCAATAGTTTATATGCATAGACAATATACCATTGAACAAATGGATATCTAAGATGGATCTTTAGGGGAATGATATTTTTAAGCACTGACGGAATTTTTTCGTCAGTGTTTTATTACGCCATAAACCATAAATCCCGCAAGATTGCGGGGTTTTTTGATGTGTGGTAGCCTAGTGGTATGGAAAATAATGAGGAAAAAATTCAAGAAGCGGTGACTTCCGAATTGGAGAAAGAGAAAGATGAGATAGTGGAAAAACCGAAAAAGGGAAAATACGATTTCTATATTGAACTTGGGTTGTTTTTGATTTTGGGAATTTTGATTGGGATTGCTCTCAAGACTGAAGCGGTGAAAAGAATTACGATTGGATATGATGATTATAAAATGAAAATTATGAAAAGCGATTTTGATATAAATAAGATTGAAAAAGATATTTTGCAAAAACAAAAAGATGAGGCGCAAAAAGATTTAGAAACTGGCTCAGGCGGAGAGCAGAGTATTCAAAGTGAGGGAGATGTTGGCGATGAAAGTTCGGAAAGTAGCAATTAATTTTTTCAATATATTAAAACTATGGAAGAAAAAAATAAGATTAAAAATCTAATTTCTCTGGCAATTCTTTTGTTCGGACTTCTTTTGGGCAGTCTTTTTGTGGACATCGGGCAAATTATAAAAAGTAGTGGTTATTCGCAAAAAAATCTCAATAAATCTGATATTTTTGAAGCGAATGGAAAAACTTGGGTAGCCTATGAGAGTTTAGCCGTGCCAATTTCTGTCATTACGGATGACGCTTGCGAGGCTTGCGACCCGGGAGAAATTTTGGCTTGGCTTCGAAGGGTTTCACCAACAATTAGCGCAGAGAAAATAAGTTTTGATAGCGAACAAGGAAAAAATCTAATTAGCGAATTTGGAATCAAAACTTTGCCAGCTTTCATCTTTGCCAAAAATCTTGATCAAACTGAATTTTATACTGAGGCCCAGGCGCTATTTTATGCTAAGGGCGACAAATACGTTTTGAATGTGCAAGCGCTGGGTGCGCCCGTGGGGAAATATTTGGAATTACCACAGATAAGCTCGAGCGACCCAACCTTTGGTAACAAAGATGCTAAAGTTAAGGTGGTTATTTTTTCTGATTTCCAATGTCCATATTGCAAAGTTTTCTACAAAGCACTTCGCGATACGATGAAAAATTATCAGGAAAAAGTTCTGTTTAGTTTTAAGCAATTTCCACTGAGCGAAATTCATCCGCAGGCTTCAAGTGCTGCTTTGGCTTCAATGTGCGCACAGGAACAAGGAAAGTTTTGGGAATATGCGGATATCCTTTATACTAAACAATCTCAATGGGGAGAAGCAAAAGACAATGCTAGTTTCAAATCATACGCAAAAACACTTCGACTTAACACTAATGATTTCAATGGTTGCTTGGATAACAAAAAATACCAGGATAAAATTAATGCTGATGTTAGCGATGCGCAAAATTTTGGCATCACGGGAACGCCGACAATTTTTGTAGGTGACAAAGTAGAAACTGGAGCGCTTAGCGCGGAGGATTTGAAAAAAGATATTGAGGATCAATTGGTGAAATAGAAATTATTGAAAATATTTTAAAAAGCCCATATTTTTTGGGTTTTTTATTTTTTCATAAGAATCTCCTTATGGATTTTATTTTCTCAAAAACTTAGCCTTACTTTTTCTTTCCGCAAGAAAAAGTAACAAAAAGAACTCTCAGCCGAGCTCATGTGCCAATAAATTCTTCGTTTGCTGGCTAAATTTACTAAACTCCACTTAGGACACGAATGAGTAAATTTTTAACGCCAGCTCACTCGAATTTATAGTGGCACGTTTCGCAAGGCTGAATGGAATACAAAAAGAATTAATGCGATAAAGTCCCAATTATAATTCTTTATTTTATGGGGTGGGAAAAAATACAAAAATAATCTTTTTCAATATTTTATTTTTGTGCTATAATAAATTTACGAATTTCATATTAATTTAGTATTTCGTAATCTATGAAAAATCATAAAGATATTTTTGAAGTTATTTTTTTTGCTCGTGGGGGACAAGGTGCAAAGACGACGGCGGAAATTTTGGCGCAAGCGGGAACTCACGAGGATAAATTCGTTCAAGCTTTTCCAAGTTTCGGACCTGAGCGATCCGGCGCGCCGACTAAGACATATTTGCGAATTTCTGAGCATGAAATTAGAACGCATGAACCGGTCGTTGATCCGGATTTGGTGGTAGTGCTCGATGACACCCTTCTGGACTCACAGGAAGTGTCTTTCAATTTAGACAAAGATGAGTTTTTGATTATAAACACGAAAATGGCCGAACACGAAGTGCGAGAAAAACTAATTCAAAAAGGTGGAAAATTTGAAGGAAAAATTCACCCGATTGATGCGAGCGGAATTTCACTTTCGATTATTGGTCAACCTCGTCCCAATACCGTAATTTTGGGAAAATTTGTGCAAGTTTCGGGAGTGGTAAAAATGGAAAGTATGATAGAAGAATTTAGGCGGATTTTTGAGAAAAAACTAGGCAAAGAAAATTGTGACAAAAATATACAAGCGATTGAGAAGGCGTATGATACAATATAAATAATTAAGAAACAAGATACAAGGTACAAGATACAAATAAATTCTAAGAATTAATAATCAAAATTCAAGTAACTTGATTATTGAAAATTGATAATTGGATTTTGTTTGATTATTGTTTCTTGCATCTTGTATTTTACGACTATGGAGTTTGGCGCAGTTATAAAACACAATCAAGAAAAATCACCTAAAACCGGAGCGTGGCGATATATGCATCCGGAAGTGGATAAAGAAAAATGTATCGGCTGTGGTACTTGTGTGCCGTTTTGTCCGGATGCTTGCATTGAAATGAAAAAATATAAAGAAGGACAGCGGGATAAAGCAGATGTTGATTATGAATATTGCAAGGGCTGTGGTGTTTGCGCGGAAGTTTGCCCAGTTAAAGCGATAATTATGAAAAAGAAATAATTTTCATAAAACATATAACATGAAACATGAAACAAAATTAAATACAAAACACATGCTACATAAAACTAAGCGTATAGCGCTCACGGGCGGTGCGGCGGCGGCGGAGGCTTTGAAACAAGTTGATTTGGACGTGATGCCGATTTATCCGATTACTCCGCAGACTACAATTATTGAAACCTATGCTGGATTTGAGGCCAATGGCGAGGTGGAAACAGAGATGATAAAAGTAGAATCAGAACACTCAGCCATGAGCGCAGCAATTGGCGCAAGTTCGGCTGGCGCAAGAACTGCCACAGCCACCAGTTCGCAAGGTTTAGCTTTGATGCATGAAGTTCTCTATATCGCCAGTGGTTTTAGATTGCCGATTATGATGCTAGTGAGCGCGCGAGCTTTGGCTTCACCGATAAACATTCACGGGGATCATTCGGATGTGATGGGCTGTCGTGACAGCGGCTGGATTCAACTTTTTTGTGAAAATGGTCAGGAAGTTTATGACAAAACAATAATCGGAATGAAATTAGCGGAAAAAGTGAAACTGCCGATTATGGTGATTATGGACGGATTTAATACTTCTCACAGCGTGGAAAATTTGGAAATTTTGGAAACAAAAGTTGTGCAAGAATTCGTGGGAGAATTTGAGGCAATTAGCTCACTACTCGACACCGAAAATCCTGTGACCTATGGAGCAGTAGCACTACAAAATTCCTATTTTGAATTTAGAATTGATCAAGAAGAAGCAATGCGGACAGCGGAAGCTGAATATGAAAAAATTGCAAAAGATTTTGAAAAAATCAGCGGGAGAAAATATTCTATTTTTGAGGAATATAGATTGGAAGATGCACAAAAAATAATGATCATAACTGGCAGTGCAGCTGGAACGGCTAAAGTGGTGGTGGATAAACTTAGAGAAGCGGGAGAAAAAGTTGGAATTTTGAAAATAGAATTATTTAGACCATTTCCACATAAAAAAATTGCCGAGGCCTTAAAAAATGCCAAGGAAATAATTGTACTGGATCGCGCTCAATCAATCGGAACTTACCCGCCATTTTATAGTGAAATTACGAAAAGTTTATACGAAGCCAAAGAAATAAAAAATACCAAATCCTATGTTTATGGCCTCGGTGGACGCGATATTTTCCAAAAACAAATAGAAGATGTGTTTGCAGGTAAAATTGAAGGGGGATATATAAAATAAAATTGTTATGGAAACTCTAAGAAATATAATTAGTGAAAAAAAGGACTTTGCAATACGTGAGTTGGAAGGTGAAAAATTTAAAACAAAGGGAGATTATAATGTACGAGATATAACTTTATATAAACCTAAATCATTAGCAGAAACAATTCTTTATGAAGATAAGAAAGTATTTTCTGGTTATCTAAGCGATTCCGCATTTCCATATGCTATTTGGGATGAAAAAGGGAAGGCTTTGTATGTCCATAATTGCAATATTGAAGATTTATCACAATTTGATTTAGTAGATAAAAATTAATTTTTTTATTAGTATATTTGTATATAATTAGTAATTAGTAAAGAAATCATGAACAAAGAATTAACAAAATATTATTCGGCGGGACACAGCGCTTGTGCGGGTTGTGGGTTTCCGGCGATTGTGCGGGCAGTTTTAGGGGAACTCAAAACCGATGTGGTTATCGCCAATGCGACGGGGTGTTTGGAGGTGACTTCGACGCTCTATCCATATTCAGCTTGGAAAGCGCCCTATATTCACAATGCTTTTGAAAATGCGGCGGCCACGATTTCTGGAGTGGAGAGAGCCTACGAAGCTTTGAAAAAGAAAGGCAAGATTTCTAAAAATAAAAAAATTAAATTTGTGGCTTTTGGCGGAGACGGTGGAACGTATGACATTGGACTGCAGAGCTTGTCAGGAGCGCTTGAGCGCGGACATAATTTTCTGTATGTTTGTTATGACAATGGTGGGTATATGAACACGGGCAATCAAAGATCATCGGCTACACCCTATGGAGCTTTCACCGAAACAACGCCAACCGGAAAAGAATCTTTTGGAAAGATTGAGACGCGCAAGAATTTGATGGAGATTGTAAATGCTCACAGAATTCAATATCTGGCTCAGGCTAATGTCGCCTATTTAGCTGATCTCAAAAAGAAAGCTAAGAAAGCTCTGGAAACTGACGGGCCAAGTTTCTTGCTCGTTTTTTCACCTTGTACTAATAATTGGAAATTTCCAACTTCACAATATGTGAATGTGGGAAAGCTAGCGACGGAAACAAATTTTTGGCCGTTATATGAAATTGAGAATGGTGAACATAAATTAAGCTTCGAACCAAAGAAAATAACTCCCGTGACGGAATTTTTGAAAACCCAAGGCCGTTTTAAGCATCTATTCAAAGAAGAAAATAAACCTCATCTAGAAGAGATTCAAAGATTAGTCAATGAAGAATTTGCTCGGATTGCGAATTTGTGTGAAGAATAATAAAAATATAATATTCCTCCTCTCCCTTAGGGAGAGGATGTCCGGTACTCCGGACAGGAGAGGGAGAGTGTAATGATAAAAATAAAAACAAAATTGACAGAACAAATTCTAGAAAGAAATAGGAGTTTAAGAAAAAATTCCACACCGCAAGAAATAATTATTTGGTCAAAATTAAGAAATAGAAATTTTAGAAATTTGAAATTTAGAAGACAATATCAAATAGGAAAATATGTGGTAGATTTTATATGTATTGAAAAGAAAATTATTATAGAAATTGATGGATTTCAGCATAAGGAAGAAAAACAGGAGGGATATGATAAAATAAGAACAGAATTTTTAGAAAGACGAGGATATGAAGTGATAAGATTTTGGAATAATGAAATTAATGATAATTTAGAAGGAGTATTTTTAAAGATAGAAGAATTTTTGTGAGTTTTCCCCTCATCCGCCTCGGATTACCGAGGCACCTTCTCCCAAAGGGAGAAGGGGGTAAATGAGCCATCTATCAGGATCGAACTGATGACCTACGGTTTACGATACCGTCGCTCTACCAACTGAGCTAAGATGGCTTGTATAATCGGCCGTCGCTCGGACCCTGTCCGCCTTTGGCGGAAACTGAGCTAAGATGGCACTTTACTTAATATAGAATAATTATGGACAAATATCAACAAGCCTGGAAAAAATTTCAAAATAAGTATGGTGTGCTGACTATAATATAAAAATATAAAAAAATTAAACAAAATAATATGCCAAATAACAAATTTTCAGATGATGATTTAAAAGAAAAATCTAAAAAAATAGAAGCTATTTATAATGAAGCGGTTAGTGAAATTAAAGAGCTTGAAAAGAAACAAAGAGAGATTATCGATAATTGCATTATAAAACTTGAACAAATAAAGATGGAAAAAATAAGAAATATTATTAAAGAAAAATAATTTTATAAAAATATTACTAATAAATAAGTTAATAAAAAAACTATGAGCCAAGAAGAAATAAAACCAGCGGACGCGAAACAAGAAGAAATAAAAACTCCAGAAACTATTGTTGAAAAGCCTTTGACAGTTGAAAATATTGAAGCGCAAATTGCTGATTTACAGGCTAAATTAGGAGAGATGAAAAGAGCAAGTGAAAAAACAATTCAAACTGGAACAGAACAAATTGATATGTCAGCAGAAAAACTTAATGTGGAAAGTCCAGAAGAAATATCAACTGCTAAAAAAGAAATTGGGGACATCGAGACTAAAAAGCAAACCATTACCAAAGAAGCAACTGAAAAAATTCAGAATGAGGCTATGGAATTTTTTATAGCAAATAGTGAAAAGGATGTTATTGAAGAACCAAAGAAAAAAGAATTGCCAATACAAGAAGAGCCTGTTGAGAATAAAGAACCTGGGAAAGATGAAAAAGGATATAATTCATTGGACGAAGGAAAAGAAACTCTTGTGCAAAAAATTATGCCAATTCGTAGACAGTTAGATGGTTTAAGACTTAAGATTGGTCAAGAAAAATTAGACAAACAAGACTCATCTTGGCATGGTTCGACTGAAGATCAGGCAGAAATTGATAGACTTGAAAAAGAATTGGAACCGCTAGCAGAAAAATATGATGAAATTGAAGAAGAAAAAGATCGTTTGATTTCTAAAAAAGAGTCAGTTGCTAAAGATCTTAGTGCTAATGAAAAATCAAAAGCTGATTTAGAAAAAAATCTTGGTAAGAAATTTGAAGTTAGGCAAGAAGCAGAAAATATTATGCGAGAAGTAAAGGCTATGCGAGGCGAACTTGACAGTGAGAAAGGAAAATTGGTGCTTAATTCGAAAATTACTAAAAAATTAATAGAATTAATGATGCAACCAGGGGTGTTTCCTGAGGCTGGCAAAAAATGGACAGAACTTTACAAACCTATTGACGAAATAGATTTTAATCAGGTCCAAGAAATTATTGACCAATATAATAAAGCGGATGCCTTAGATAAAGAAATAGATGCGAATGAGACTAAGGATAGAGAAGAAATTGAAAGTGTGTATGGCATTGAACCTATAAATATTGATAAGGTGTTAAAAAATAATACTAATCCTGATTTGAAAAAAACGCGTGAAGAAATTAAAACTAAATTATTCGAACGCGTTTTGAAAAATAAAGCAACTGAGCGCGAAATGATTATGGCTGAAGAATATGCGGCGAAAGCAGTTAACGTAGCTGGAGGAACAGGTTTTCGCACAGTTCCGAGAGTATGGTATGAAAATAAGCGACTATTAAAAGCTATGATGAAAGCAAATAAACAAATAGATGAAAAGTATGTTGAAAATAGATTAAAACAGAAATAATTAATTTTTAAAAAATAAGAAATAGATAAAGAGGCGGGAGAAATTATTATAAAATTTATAAATTTTTTATGGATGAAGAAATAAAGAAAAAACTGGAATCAGGTTTATTGTATGGTTTTTTCGAGTTGGAAAATAAAAATAAAATCAATAAAATAAATCGGATAAAACAGGAATTTATGGAGCAGATTAATAAATTAAAAGAGGAGAAAGGTATAGTTATTAAAAAAGCTGTTTCTCTCTTAGAGGAAAGAAAAATTAAGGAGCTAGAAGAAAAATTATAATCATATGAATGAAATGGAAGAAAAATTTAATCAAGTTGAAAATCCCGATTCAATTGAAAAAAATAAGGGCGAGAAAAATCCAGAAAAAGATAAAATAGAGATTGATATAGAAAAATTGGTTGAATCAAATGTGGCGGAAATGGATAAAGAAACAAAAGATTTAAGTTTAAAAAAAACAGAAAAAGAGCTGGATGATTCAGTTGATTCTGTTGGAATTAATCCTGATGTTAAAAAGGAAGCGCTTGAAAAAAATGGAATTATAAAAAAATTGGAAGATATTTCTAAAAAATCCCAGGATCTTTTTGAAAAAGCTACAAAAGAAATGAGGATATTGATTGTTGGAATGACAAAAGAAGAATACGATCAGAAAATAGAGAAAACTTCTGAGTTCGATAGAGAAAAAGCTAGGACTGATCAAGCGGAGAGTTTGAAGGATAAGCCAGAAATAAGAAAAGAACTAGACGATCTAAAAGAACATATTGACAGTCAAGAATATCTTAATAAACTAAAAATAGAATTTGATGGAGATTTAGAAAAAGCAGAAAAAACTCAAAAACGCAGGCTTGTTTATTTGGATTTTGTTAAATTTTCTTTTTCTGATAAGGACAATCTAAGCGACAGTGCAATTATAAAATTTATAAATGGGATAAAAGAGCTTCTTGATTTGAGGGATGAAAATTATCAGTATGTTACAATGGGTAATTATAACCAATTCAAGCGTGAAATCACTCTTCCCAAAGATAAAATGGCCGGAATGCACGAAATGCTTCATGCGAGCACTGAGGGCGATTATGACATAACAGAAAAAGCAAGAACAATGCTGATAGAATCTTATAAAGCGATAGGTGGCGAAGGAATAGATGCATATTTGAGTAATCCATCGGAGAGATTAGCGAGAAAGCAGTTATTAGATATGGAAATGGAAAGATTGGGAATAAAAAAATATGGAGATAAATTTACTCAAGAACACTATGAAAAAATGATGAAACACTATTTGATAGGGGATTTTTCTCAAGATGCGGAAGATTTTATACAGACAACAAAACCGGAATATTTTGAAAAAATTTTTGATGAGATAGCTAGTAATGAAAATAAAAAATCTAATTTTATGGAACAGTCTTAATTGATTAAATTAATTTAAAATTATATGAAACTATACATTTGTGAAATTTGCGGGGATGCGTATATTGGGGAGGAGAAGCCGACGGACTGTCCGTTTTGTGGGGCGAGGAATAATTTTATAAAACTAGCTGATGAGGCTAGGCCAATTGTGAATGAAAAACAAGAGATCTCTGAGCTTTCTAAGAAAAATCTTTTGGAAACATTGGCACTTGAAACTCGAGCCAATGCAATGTATCTTTGTATGGCGGGAAAAGCGTCGGAATATAAAATCAAAGCGATGTATAAGCGTTTGGCAAAAGTGGAATTGGAACATGCGGTGATCGTGACAAAACTTTTGGGCATTGCAATGCCGGAAATAAATCCAGAAACTTGCGCGGATGAAAATTTAGAAAATTTTCAAAAGACAATTAAATTAGAAGATCATGCCGTGGAACTTTATAGAAAATTTACCACCGAAGCGACAGAACCGAATATTCGAAAATTTTTCGGTGCGCTGATGCAAGTGGAGGCGGGGCATATAGAGTTAATAAAAAATTATTTATAATTTTTTATTAGAATTTTTAATTTCCAATTTTTAATTTTTAAATAATATTCTAATGTCTAAATTTTTTAAACATTAAAATTTAAGATTTATTTAAAAATTACAAAATTAAAAATTATAAAAATTATAATTTTATGATTTGGATTTATACAATTATTTCAGTTTTAATTATTAGTCTGATTTCGCTTGTCGGTGTTTTTGCGCTATCTGTGAATCAGAAAAAATTGTATAAAGTTTTGATTTATCTTGTTAGTTTTTCAGCTGGAACTTTGATGGGGGATGCATTCCTTCATCTTATCCCGGAAGCTTTCGAGGAATCGCAAAATACTATCGAAATTTCCTTTTCAATTTTGGGTGGAATTTTGATTTTCTTTCTGATTGAAAAAATCATTCGTTGGCGCCATTGTCACGAAGAGCCTTGCGAACAGCATCCTCATCCTTTTTCTTATGTAATTTTAATTGGAGATTCGATTCATAATTTCATCGATGGGATGATTATCGCTACCAGTTTTTTGGTAAGTGTTCCGCTGGGAATTGCCACAACAACAGCGGTGATTTTCCATGAAATTCCTCAAGAAATTGGCGATTTTGCCTCTTTGGTGTATGCTGGTTTTTCCAGGGCGAAAGCTTTGTTTTTCAACTTTCTCACAGCGCTCACAGCAGTCCTTGGCGCGATTGTAATTTTAGCGATAAATTTGAATACGGCTGATTTAACCTCATTTTTAGTGCCTTTTGCCGCTGGTGGGTTTATCTATATCGCTGGAACAGACCTTATTCCTGAACTTCACAAGCATCGCTCGCTCAAGGCCGGTTTTTGGCAAACAATCGCCTTTGTATTGGGTATGGCCCTGATGGCGGGGTTGTTGTTTTTGGAATAAGGAGTGCAGTCCCGCACTAATTCCAAGAAAGTTTCTACTAATTTGTAAATTGATGCGCGTGGTCGCCTTCGGCTTAGTCTGAAAATAATATTTTTAAAAAAAAAGCGAATTAGTGCAGGGATGCTCATTTTTGTATCTTCTCACTTCGTTCGCAGACAAAAATGGCAGAGATATTGAAAAAAATCGAAGAACTGAAGATTAAACTCCCGATCATTCGGGACTATTTAAAAGTTGATGGAAAAACACAGAAAATTTCAGAATTAACAAAAAAGAGTGAAGAGGAAGGTTTTTGGAATGATTCGCAAAATGCGGGGAAAATTATGCAGGAAATTGAAGAATTGAAAAAAGAAATTAGTGAAATTGAAGAAATTGAAAATAAACTTTCTAATTTGAGCGAATTAGTAAATATGGCACAGGACGAGCCCGCCTCATCGGCGGATAAGAATGAGATTCAAAAAGAAATTTTGGAAATTGAAAAAAATATCAATGCTTTGGAATTCAAAACTCTTTTTTCGCAGGAATATGACCGAAACGATGCTATTATAAATATCATGAGTGGGGCGGGCGGAGTGGATGCGCAGGATTGGTCGGAAATGATTCTTAGAATGTATCTCAAATGGGCGGAGAGGAATAATTTCAAGGCGAGACTTCTTGACGAAACTCGCGGACAGGAAGCGGGGATAAAAAGTGCGACGCTAGAAATTTCGGGTAGCTTTGCTTATGGATATTTGAAAAGCGAAGCGGGTGTGCATCGGCTGGTGCGACTTTCGCCATTTAATGCTGACAATCTTCGCCAAACATCTTTTGCACTAGTTGAAATTATGCCCGTAATTTCTGAAATGAAAGAAGTGCAAATTAACCCGCAAGATTTGCGCGTGGATGTGTATCGGTCAAGCGGTGCGGGTGGACAAAGCGTCAATACGACTGACAGCGCTGTGCGAATTACGCATATTCCAACGGGCGTTGTGGCCGCTTGTCAAAATGAAAGATCGCAACTGCAAAACAAAGAACAGGCGATGAAAATTCTTCGAGCGAAATTGCATAAAAAATATTTGGAAGAAGTGGAAGAAGAAAAAAGAAAACTTCGTGGTGAATCTTTAAGCGCCGAGTGGGGCAGTCAGATTCGATCATACGTGATTCATCCATACAAAATGGTCAAGGATCATCGGACAAAACACGAAACTGCCCAGGCAGAACAAGTATTGGCGGGGGATTTGAATGAATTTATGGAAAGCTATTTGAAGTATTTGAAAAAATAGTTTATAATATAAAAGCGATGCGAATCTACGAATCGCGAATAAATAATATGAAAAATAAATTGAATAAAAAAGAAAAAGATTTTGAAGTTGAGGATAATATTGAATTGGAAGACAAAATAGAAGAATTGAGAGTGGAAAATGATTCTGCGCTTATTCGATTTGATCACGTCACTAAAATTTTCAAAAACGACAAAGCTATTCTGGATGATATTAATTTGGAAATTAAAAAAGGAGAGTTTGTTTCAATTGTTGGACATAGTGGCGCCGGTAAATCTACTCTTTTGAAAATGATTCATGTTGAAGAATCGCCAACGGAAGGTTCGGTATATTTTGATGGAATTTCTTTGGATATGATCAGCCGACGAAAACTATCATACCACAGAAGAAGAATTGGTATGATTTTTCAGGATTTTAAATTACTGTCGCAAAAAACTGTTTTTGAGAATGTAGCTTATGCTCTGGAAGTTTGTGGAGCGCCTAAACTTGAAATTTTGGAAGATGTACCTCAAATTCTTGACATTGTCGGCTTGGGAGATAAGATGGAAAAATTTCCGCGCCAACTTTCCGGCGGAGAACAACAAAAAGTAGTTTTAGCGCGGGCACTTATTCATAAACCACTAGTGATTGTGGCGGATGAACCAACTGGAAATTTAGATCCGATGAATTCCATGGAAATAGTTAAATTACTTTTAGATATAAATAAGCTTGGAACGACTGTGATTTTGGCCAGCCATGACCATGATATTGTTAATAAGGCTTCCAAGAGAGTAGTTGTTTTAGATCATGGGAAAATAATTTGCGACGACGCCAAAGGGAAATATAAAATGTGCTAAAAAAATAAACCTATGTTTTTAATTTTAGGAAGGACAATAAAAGAAAGTTTAATAAATTTTTGGAGAAATGGTTGGTTGTCAGTGGCGGCAGTGAGTGTGCTTGTACTCTCGCTTTTTGTGGTGGGTGCAGTTTTCACGATGGGGATGGTGGCGGATAATGTGCTAAAAAATGTAGAAGGAAAAGTGAACGTAAGCGTATATTTCAAAAGTGATGTGAGTGAAGAAAAGATCGCCCAGAATAAGAAAGATTTAGAAAGTTTCAAGGAAATAAGTTCGATAGAATATATTTCCAAAGACAAAGCTTTGGAAATTTTTAAACGAGACAATGTTGATGAACCGGTTATTATGCAGTCGCTGGAAGAGATTGGAGAAAATCCTCTTTTGGCATCTTTAGTTATCAAAGCTAACAATCCTAGTCAATATCAATCGATTTCTGATTATGTTTCGAACGCATCTTTCAAAGATGATGTTAGTCGGATTAACTATGGCAAGAATAAGGACTTGATAAATCGTTTGAATGGAATTATTTTTCAATCCAAGAAAATCGGGTTGGTGGTAGCGGGAATTTTTGGTGCTGTTTCAATTCTGATAATTTTCAATACAATTCGAATTACTATCTACACTCACAAACAAGAGATTGAAGTTATGAGACTAGTTGGAGCATCGAACATGTTCATTCGTTTGCCGTTTATTTTCGAAGGTATACTCTATGGCGTGATTGCTTCGCTTATTGCATCGCTTATTTTGATGATTGCCATTAAATTTATAAATGTCTACGCGTCTTCAGTAGTGTCTTCTGGAAACTTATTCACCTTCTATCTTTCGCACGCGCTTTATGTCCTTGGACTCCAAATTGCTATCGGCGCCTTTTTAGGGATTACCAGTAGTTGGATTGCGATGCAGAAATACCTTAAGATTTAAGTAGAAAGTGGAAAGTAGTAAGTAGAAAGTAGAAAGCGAAAAAATAAAAACACGCATGAGGCGTGTTTTTTTGCGTAAAAAAGTCCCACGCGTCGTCAGCTGACAACGGGGGACTTTTCGGTAAAGGAACTATTTTTGTTTTGCACGGTAAACCGTGCAGATATTGTAGGTCATTTTGCCACGGGCTTCTTGGAACAGAACATGAAAAGTCTGCTTGCCATTGGTGACCTTTTTTGCATCAATAATTTTGTTCGGAGGGCAAGGTTTATTCCTTTCCCTGTATTTTAAGGCATTACCTCCGCGCCAGAATTGATTTTTAATGACGCCAGCACACAACAGAATCATTCCTAATTCATTAACGTTCAATTTGAAAACCTTTGAATTTATTTCGAGCGTGCTTTTTACCGTTGAATTTCTTTTTCTTTTTTTCTGCATGGCAATTCCTTTAAGTTTTAAGGTGCTGGGTTTATTTTCTATTTAAAATAATCGATATTGCAAATTATCATAAAACAAAAAAAATTGCAAGAGTTTGCAAAAAATGGCTGGTATCTAGTTGGGGAAGAGGGATTCGAACCCCCGATCACGGGATCAGAACCCGTTGCCTTACCGCTTGGCTATTCCCCAGTGCACTTATAAAGAATACTTTAAATTCAAGATAAAATCAAATCTTGACAGCTAAAAACAATCTGCTAAAATTAAATTAGCACTCGGACTTGACGAGTGCTAAGTGAGATGCTAAACTACAAATATACGCTAATCTGCTAATTGCGAATAAAAAACAATTAGCAATTCGCAGATTCGCATTTATTAGCAAAATTAGCATCACTATTTTATGAACGACAGACTCAAGAAAATTTTAGCGGCGGTGATTGAAGAATATACCAATTCGGCTGTTGCTGTTGGCTCAAAAGTTTTGGAAGACAAATATGATTTGAAAGTAAGTTCGGCTACGATTCGAAATGATATGGCGGAATTGGAAGAAAAAGGATTTTTGCATCAACCGCACATCAGCGCCGGACGCATCCCAACTGACAAAGGATATCGGTTTTTTGTGGAAAGCATTATGACAGATCAAAAAATGAGTTTGACGGATCAGAAAAAACTGCAAACGGAAGTTTTGAAGCTCAAGGCGCAAAATAAAAGAATTTCTCGCACAGCGGCCAAACTCCTATCGTCTTTCAGTGGAAGCCTGGCAATCAGTGGATCAGAAAAAGAATTTTATGATTTTGGAATCGGCGAACTTTTGGAAAATCCGGAATTTCAAAATGTGGATGAGTTCTGTCGAATTGCCGAAGCGCTGGATTATATCGATGAAAATGTGGACACGATTCTTTCGAAAATCAAAGACGGCGAAACCAGAATTTTTATCGGCAAAGAAAATCCGATCAAAGAGATTTCTAATTGTTCAATGGTAGTGAGTCCATATACGACCAAAGAAGGCGAAAGAGGAATCTTGGCGATTGTCGGACCCAAGAGGATGAAATATGCTAAAAACAAGTCGCTATTGGATTATGCCCGAAAACTTTTGGGCAGTTCGATTGTAATAATTTCTATAGTGGAAGGCGGAGTAATATTTTTAAAATAAAAATTATGGAAAAAACAAAAAAAGATTTTTTTAGTTTAACAGTCAAGGCGGTGATTATAAACCAAGAAGGGAAAGTTTTGATTATTAAAAGATCAGAAAATGATTCGATTAAGGCTGGAGAGTATGATCTGCCAGGGGGGAATATTGATTGTCGGGAAAATATTGAAGTTGCTATGAAAAGGGAAATTATGGAAGAATTAGGGATTGAAGTTGAACTTGGTCCAATAATTTATGCCTTTGATTTTGAAAATAAATATGATCGAGAATACGAGTTTGGAAAAGAAAAAATTAAGATTGGCGGAAAAGGCTTGAGATTTATTGCATATTATAAAAATGGAGAGATAGAGTTATCTCATGAACATCAAGAATATGAGTGGTTGGATTTTGACAAGGCAGTGGAAAAATTTGGTGATAATGATTTTACGAAAGATAAAAAAGAAACAATTAAAAGAGCTAAGGAGTATTTAGAATTAAAAAATTCTCTTGAGGGCTGGAAGCGTTGTATGGCGGACTTTGAAAATTATAAAAAAAGACAAACAGAGGAAAGAAAAGATTTAATTGCTTTTTCTAATGTTAATTTGATTTCAGAGCTCATTCCAATTCTGGATAACTTTCATGCTTCGACGGATCATATTCCTGAAGATCAAAGAGACGGTGGTTGGGTAGTAGGAATTATGCATATTCAAAAACAATTGGAAAAAGTTTTGCAAGGCTATGGTGTATTAGATATAGAAGTGAATATTGGCGATAAATTTGATCCAAGTTTTATGGAAGCTGTAAAACAGGAATCAGGAGATAGTGAACAGGAAATATCTGAAAATAAAGTGAGAAAGGTTTTGATGAAAGGGTATAAAATTAATAATAAAGTAATTAGAGTGGCAAGAGTGGCGGTGGAGTAAGGTAATATTAATAAAATTAAAAAAGCTGTTGTTCATTGATCTTTGATCATTGTCCACTGGCAAAAAATATATGAGCAAGATATTAGGAATCGATCTTGGTACAACCAATTCCGCAATGGCAATCGTAGAGGGTGGAAGTCCGGCAATAATTGAAAGCAAAGAAGGAGCGAGAACTACGCCGTCAATGGTAGCTATTTCAAAGTCTGGCGAAAGATTGGTTGGGCTTTTGGCGAAGCGCCAAGCAGTGACAAATTCTGGTAACACTCTTTATTCAATCAAGCGTTTGATTGGTCGTGGATTCGAAGATGAAGAAGTGCAAAGAGATTTGAAATTGATGCCATATAAAATTGTCAAAGCCAATGGTGGCGTAAAAGTTTTGATGGGTGATAAAGAATATACCCCGCAAGAAATTTCTGCGATGATTCTTTCTAAGCTTAAGGCAGACGCCGAAGAAAAATTGGGAGAAAAAATCGAAGAAGCGGTGATCACTGTGCCAGCCTATTTTGATGACTCGCAAAGAAAGGCTACCAAAGAAGCGGGAGAAATTGCCGGACTAAAAGTGCGACGAATCATCAATGAACCGACAGCCGCCGCTTTGGCCTATGGCTTCAATAAAAAGAAAGATGAAAAAATTGCGGTTTATGACCTTGGTGGTGGAACTTTTGACATTTCCATTTTGGAGGTTGGCGATGATACGGTGGAAGTGAAATCAACTAATGGCGACACGCATCTTGGTGGAGACGATTTCGATCAGATTATAATCAGCTGGATAATTGCGGAATTCAAAAAACAAGAAGGCATTGATTTGAGCAATGATTCTTTGGCATTGCAAAGAATCAAGGAGGCAGCAGAAAAAGCCAAGATAGAACTTTCCACCGCGGCGGACACTGAAATTAATCAACCTTTCATCACAACTGACGCTAATGGTCCAAAACATCTCGTGATGAAAATTACTCGGGCTAAATTGGAAGAATTGGTGGGGGATTTAGTAAAGAAAACACTTGAGCCAACCAGAAAAGCATTGGCGGATGCAAAACTAGAAGCGAAGGATATTAATGAGATAGTGATGGTGGGGGGGATGACTAGGATGCCACTTGTCATCAAAACAGTCGAAGAATTTTTTGGAAAAAAAGTTAATCTTACAGTTAATCCTGATGAAGTGGTGGCTTTGGGCGCCGCTATTCAAGGTGGTGTGCTTCAAGGAGATGTGAAAGATGTGCTTCTTTTGGACGTCACTCCGCTAACTTTGGGAATTGAAACAATGGGTGGCGTGCGAACACCGCTAATTGATCGAAACACCACTGTGCCGACTGCCAAATCACAAATATTTTCCACCGCCGCTGACAATCAGCCATCCGTAGAAATTCATGTTTTACAAGGTGAACGAGAAATGGCCGTTGACAACAAAACGCTCGGTCGATTTATTTTAGATGGTATTCCACCATCTCCACGAGGCATTCCGCAAGTAGAAGTGACTTTTGACATCGATGCTAATGGAATCTTGAGTGTCAAAGCTAAGGACAAAGCTACCGGCAAAGAACAATCAATCAGAATTGAAGGTTCTTCTGGACTTTCCAAAGAAGAAGTGGAAAAAATGAAAAAAGACGCGGAAGTTCATGCGGAAGAAGACAAGAAAAAGAAAGAAGTGGTGGAAACGAAAAACATTGCTGACACCCTAATCTTCACCACCGAAAAAGCGATTCGCGAAGCTGGCGACAAAATCACAGCCGACGAAAAGAAACCAGTCGAAGAAAAAATTGAAGCCTTGAAAAAAGTTAAGGACGGTGATGATATCGAAGCCATCAAAAAAGCCAGCGAAGAATTGTCACAAGAAGCGCAAAAGATTGGCGAGAAACTTTACAAGGCTTCGCAACCAGAGCAACCAGCGCCAGGAGCAACCGGAGAACCCGCCTCATCGGCGGGCGGAGCGTCAAAAGAAGGCGAGGCTAAGGCGGAACCGGAAGTGAAGGATGCGGAGACTGAGGAGAAGAAGGAAGAAGGTGAGAAAAAGGAATAGCTTGAAAAAGCAGGGAATAAAAAACCCTGCTTTTTTTGTGGTATAATAAAGAAGTTTATAAGTCCTATAAGTCGAATATGACAAATAAGACAAATCAAGAAAAATTATTTTTTACGCATGGCGGATATCGAAACCTAGAATCTTTTAAGTCGGCAACCTTAGTTTGCGATTTCACTATTGAATTTTGTCAAAAATATATAAACTGGAAAAGTCGTACCAAGGATCAGATGGAACAAGCAGCACGGTCTGGAAGGCAAAATATTGCGGAAGGAAGCAAAGCTTCTGGAACCTCAAAGAAAACAGAAATAAAATTGACTAATGTAGCGCGAGCGAGCCTGGAAGAATTACTTTTGGATTATGAGGATTTTTTGCGTCAAAATAAATTAGAATTATGGACGAAAGAAAATCCAAAAGCAAAAATGGTGAGAAATTTGGTTTATGATAAAAATAGGTCTAATTTGTCCTATGCGACTTATCTTGAAAATTCTGAATCTGCAGCTAATATGATTATTTGTCTTATTCATCAAACAAATTATCTCTTGGATAAGCAACTACAAAAACTCAGCAATGAATTTATGAAGCAAGGAGGTTTTACGGAAAGATTATATCAACAGCGGAATAAATTTAGAGGGAATAATTTTTGATTTTAGAAAAAGTTAATCAAGATAGAAAGAATTAATTTTCCTTCTCCTTTATAAGGAGAAGGTGCCGAGGTAATCCGAGGCGGATGAGGTAGAGTGATTGCTGGTAAAATAAAATAAATCTGCTAGAATAAAAAAGTTAATAAGTTTAGTTTAAAAAATATGTCAAAAGTGCTCGTTATCGGTTGTGGGAATGTGGGTAGTGTGGGACTGCACAAGATGGCGCAGTTTCCGGAAACTTTTTCGGAAATTCATGTAGTTGGAAGAACTATTTCCAAATTGGAAGCAGTTCGCGCTTCGGTGAAAAAGAAATCAAAAGGCAAAATGGATCTCAGGGTTCATGTTGGGGATGTGAGCGACAAAAAATTCTTTTCCAAACTTTTGCAAGATTTGAAACCAAAGCTAATGGTGAATTGGGGAAGTCCATATGACAATTTGGATGTGATGGACGCTTGCTTGAAATATGGCGTGAACTATATCGACACGGCTTGTTATGAAGAAAAAGATAAATATGGTTTTTCTTATAAATTGCAATTAGCCAAAAATGAAGCTTTCAAGAAAAAAGGACTTTTGGCGATTTTGGGCATGGGCTTTGATCCGGGAGTGACCAATATTTTTTGCGCCTATGCCAGAGATTATATTTTCGACAAAGTTTATGCGGTGGATATTTTGGATTGCAATGGTGGTTCCAAAGATGAGAAGATAAAATTTGCGCCGAATTTTGATCCGGAGATAAATTTGCGAGAATTGATTTTGCCGATTAGATTTTGGGAAGGAAAAAAATGGCAAGAAAAGGGACGACTAATTGATGAGAAAGCTCCGCATTTTGAATTTAACTTTCCGGAAGCGGGGAAATTTGATCCCTATTTGATGTATCACGAAGAAATGGAAACTATTCCGACTCATATGCCTGATTTGAAAAGAATTCGTTTTTGGATGACATTTTCCAAAACTTATCTGACATATTTGCGAGTGCTATATAATGTTGGTCTGACTCGAATTGATGCGGTTGACTATAATGGATGTGACGTAGTGCCGGTGAAATTTCTCAAAGCTATTTTGCCAAAAGGCGAAGATTTCAACAGTAGCTACACTGGCAAAACAAATATTGGCAATATCATTTCCGGCGTCAAAAATGGCAAGAAAAAATTTGTCTATATCTATAATGTTTGCGACCACGCCGAGGCCTACAAAGAAACTAATGGTAATGCAATTGGGTATACCACAGCCATTCCAACAGTCACTTGCGCAAAACTTGTTCTTGAAAGAAAATGGAGTGGCATAGGCACGAAAAATTCTGAAGATAAATCATTGGATTCAAAAATATTTTTGGAAGAAATGGCTAAGGTCGGTCTAACTTGGAAAGTGAAAAACCTGAAAGATTTGCCAAGGGAATTGAAGAAGAATTATTAATTTAGCGACAAAAAAATGTCTAAACAATTTAGCGAACTATTTATCGAACCTTGGGTGAATGAAGAAGGTTGGAATTTGGAAAATTTTGAAAAATTAGTCACGCCTACTTATGTGATTTCTGTTTCGAAACTGGAAAATAATCTCAAGCTTCTTGAGAGAGTGCAAAAAGAAACCGGATGCAAAATTCTAATGGCGCTTAAGAGTTTTTCTACTTTCAGTGTTTTCCCGCTGATGAGAAAATATCTTGCCGGCTCAGAGGCTAGTTCAATTAATGAAGCTCGGCTGGGCAAAGAAGAATTCGGCAAGGAAACGCATGTTTTCTCGCCATCTTATACGCGGGATAATATTGGAGAATATTTGAAATACTGTGATCATTTAGTGTTTAATTCTTTTTCACAATGGGATAATTTCAAAAAAATAGTTGAAAAATCAAAAAAGAAAATTTCTTGTGGAATGCGGGTGAATTTGGAACACAGAG
Source organism: Candidatus Moranbacteria bacterium UBA2206 (assembly GCA_002328565.1). GTDB lineage: Bacteria > Patescibacteriota > Minisyncoccia > Moranbacterales > UBA2206 > UBA2206. The sequence goes on along the minus strand of DCUU01000065.1, from coordinate 5,313 downwards.
AATCTGAGGTTGAAATGTATGATCCTAGTCGTCCCTATTCTCAATTTGGAGTGACGATAGATAATTTCGAGGAGGATAATTTATCCGGCATTGAAGGGTTGCATTTCCACAATCTTTGCGAGTTGAACGCCGATGCACTGGAAAGATCACTTGAAATTTTTGAAAAAAAATTCGGAAAATTTCTGTCCAAAATGAAATGGGTCAATTTTGGAGGTGGGCACCATATCACAAGAGATGATTATGATTTGAATTTGTTATATAAAATTATAAAAGAATTCAGGAAGAAGTATCCGCATTTGGAAATTTATCTTGAACCGGGTGAGGCAGTTGTTCTAAACGCCGGAGTTTTGGTTGGTCAAGTGGTGGATATTTTCAAAAATGGGATAAATATTGCTGTGGTGGATGTTTCCGCAGCTACGCATATGCCAGATGTATTGGAAATGCCTTATATGCCAAAAATACTTGGGGCGCAAATCCCAGTCAAAAAAGGAAATGAGAATAGCTATCGCCTAGTAGGACCAAGTTGTTTGACTGGAGATGTAATCGGGGAATATTCCTTCAATGATTCGCTTAAGATTGGACAAAAAATAGTTTTTCTTAATATGGCAATTTATACTATGGTGAAAAATAATACTTTTAATGGAATAAATCTTCCGCAGATTGCCATAATGGACAAAAAAAATAAAATTAAAATAATAAAAAAATTCAGCCATAAGGATTTCAAGGGAAGGCTGTCTTAAAAAAAATATTAGGACTCACGCATTTGCTTGCATCAAGATATGCTCGTCGCAAAAGCAACTATAAGATGCAACAATTTGCCAGTAATCAAAAATTGCTTAAGGAAAATATCTTCCTAGCGACTGCGTTAATATCTTTTCTGCAATCAAACGCGCGAGTTCCCAATACAATGAAAACAAAAATTACAAAATATGCGATAGCTGGTCTTATTGTTGTTTTAGGGGTGGTTTCATGGCTTTCGGTTGAACGGGCGATTAATGTGCCAGAATCAAGCACCTGGCTAGTTCCATTGATTTGTTTTTCTTTTTTTTATATCGCGCTTTCTCTTGGCGCAATTCTTATCAAGAATAGAACCATACTGATTTCCGCTTTAGCAATTAGTTTGCTTTCGAATCTTATTTTCGTTTTTTCTTTTTGGCATGTTTTGATTTTGCTGTTTGCTTTTTTTCTGGCGTTAGCAGGACTGGAAAGAATTTCTAGCGACATAAAATCTAATATTAAATTTGATATCACTAAATCAGTCCGCACCGGAAAAACAATGCTTATTTTGGCGCTTTCAATTATAATCACTTCCCAATATTATGTTGAAGTAAAAGATACGGGGAAAATAAATATCATTCCAAGATTCGAAGCAGGGGACGCTGTTAATCAAATTTTGCCGAGAATTTATCCTGAACTCAAGGACAGTGAGAAAAGCGACTTGACGGTAGACGAATTTATTTTGAAAATGTCCAAAGAAAATTCCGATAGTTTTTTGGGAAATATTCTGGAAAGTCAGGGGTTAGATGAAAAACAAATTGGAGCTAGTAAATCTCAGATAGAAAAGATACTCGCAAATGATCAGGAAAAAATTCTGGCGGAGCAAAGAAAAAGTTTTAGTGAAATCGCGGGCGTACCGCTCACAGGTCAAGAAAAAATCTCAGATGTTTTCTCTGAGATGATAAATAACAAGATAAATGAATTTTTTTCTACAAGTCTTGAGAAAGATAGTATGCCGTTCTTGCCTTTTATTGCTTCGTTTATACTTTTTTTGACAGTGGCTTCGCTTGGTTCTTTTCTCGGTTCTATTTGTGGATATCTGACCGCTTTAGTTTTTTGGATACTTCGAAAAATTAATTTTGTTCAAGTTTCTAAGGTGATGGTGGAAATGGAAGTGGTGGAATGAGGGAGGGGCGATGGTTTTATTTTTTGGAATTTTTTTCTTGTTTGAGAAAGATTATTTTTTCTAAAATTTTTCTCTTTCAGCCGTCGACCGAGAAAAATTTTAGCTAAAAAATAAACTTTCGAGTTAAAAAAATTCTAAAAAATAAAACCATCTAAGAAAATAAGAATGGTGAAAAAAATCAAATTCTCAAACAGGAGTTTGCTAAAAATATTAAAAATTATCCCTTAGAAAAAAGAGAAAGAAAAGAAAGTAAAAAATATTAAAGTTTTAGTCTAAAAACATTAGTGTCTCGTTTTTCAAAACCAGCTTTTTCATATAATTTATGGGCGACGATTCTGTGGGGACGACTTGTACAATCAATATGTTTCATGCCTAATTTTTTGGCTTTTTCAATCATTGCATATGTCAATATCTTTCCTAGACCTTTACCGCGATATTTTTCATCCACGACAACATCATCAATCGATCCGGTGGAAAACATAAATTTCCAATTGTGAAAAAGAAGACCTTCGCCAACGATACGTCCACGAGGTTTTCCTTTTAATATTTCCGGTGAATGGTCACGAAGAATAAATACGGTAGCATTTTTCATAACATTTTGTACCGTCTCCCAGTTAATTGATTCAGATTCATTAGGACTGAGTTGTTTAAGTAGGCTATTTATTTCAGCTACATCATCTTCATAGATTTCATTTTCATAGATTTGGATGTGTTTAGTCATATTTTTATTGTTATTGATAATAAACTAAATATAGCACATATTCAGGCGTTTGTGAATTTATTAGCATGCTAATTGTATTAGCACTCAATGACAGGGATTGCTAATTTTTAAGAATGGTGGTATAGTTAATAGGAAATTTATTTAAGATAATATGCAATAATTATGTCAGAAGACTACTATAAAATTCTCGGTGTTTCTAAGGGTGCATCGGATGATGAGATAAAAAAGGCCTATCGAAAAATGGCTCACAAACATCATCCTGACAAAACCGGTGGAGACGAAAAAAAATTCAAAGAAATAAACGAGGCCTATCAAGTGCTTTCGGATAAGTCCAAGCGCCAACAATATGACCAGTTTGGCAAGACTTTTGATCAGGGCGGTGGAGGTGGTTTTTCTGGGCAAGGTCAGGGTGCTGGTGGTTTTGATTTTTCTGGCTTCGATTTCGGCCAAAGCGCGGGCGGTTTCGAATTTGGCGGAACAGATTTTGAGGATATTTTTTCCAATGTTTTTGGTGGTGGGAGAAGCCGAAAACAAAAACGCGGGCAGGATATTCAGGTAGATGTTGAGATAGATTTTTCTGAAATGGTGAGTGGGGCGAAAAGAAAAATAAATTTATATAAAAGCGCTGTGTGTGACAAATGCGATGGATCTGGTGGAGAACCGGGTTCCAGCATCAAAACTTGTTCGACTTGTCACGGTGCAGGACAGGTGCAAAAAAATACGCGCAGTTTTTTTGGTTCTTTTTCTCAGGTGATAACTTGTCCAGACTGTCTGGGAGAAGGAAAGTCTTATGAGAAAAAATGTTCTAAATGTGGAGGTGATGGCCGAATCAAAAAGGAACAAGAGATAGAGATAAATATTCCCGCTGGAATTGCTAGTGGTCAAACGATTTCCATGCAAGGCGCGGGTGAAGCTGGTGGAAAAGGTGCGCGCTCAGGTGATTTATATATTTTGGTTCGGGTCAAAAATCACAAAAAATTTACCAGACACAATAATGATATCTTGAGCACCGAAGAAATCAGTTTTTCGTGTGCCACACTTGGCGGAGAAATTGAGATTGAAACCATCGAGGGAAATTTAATCTTGAAAATTCCGGCTGGAACTCAATCTGGTGAAACTTTTCGCATCAGAGAAAAAGGTGTGCCTGATGTGCACGGCCGAGGTCGGGGCAATCATCTGGTGAAAATAATTGTGCGCATTCCAAAAAAACTTAGTCGTGAACAAAGAAGGCTGATTGAAGAGTTGGAAAAAATGGGGGAATGACAAAAGAAAGAAAAAGGAGTAAGATAAAAATATCTGAGATGCTTAAGATATCTTCGTGTGAACAAAAAAATGCGGTCGCAGAAAATTGTTAATGATCAAAATATTAAAAATATATATAAATTACTACCATTCGCCTATATATGGTAGTGAAATAAAAAAAAGATAAAATAAACAAAAAATATGAATGTAGATTTATTGCTTTCTAAGATTGGAATCTCACAAAATTTCGTGCAAGATTTCACGCTTCTTTTGGTGATTGTTATTTTGACGATTGGCTTGGCATTTTTGATTGGACGCCATCGGCTCATTCAAATGCTCATTAGTACCTATGTGGCGCTGGCGCTTCTTTCGGCTTTTCCGGAAAAATATTTGAGTGATTATTCATTTGAACTGGTTTTCTTTTTTGTCGCGCTGGTTCTAGTCACAATTTCTAGCAAAAAAATCTTTGGAATTTATATCTCTGGCGCGGAGTTTATGTGGCGGATTTTTGTGGTAAGTTTTTTGGAAGTAGTTTTGATGCTGAGTATTGTTTTTACAATTACGCCTAAAAAAATAGCCCTAGAATACATTTCTCCCAACGCCTATGACTATCTAGTTTCTTCCGAATTTCATTTTCTGTGGCTCTTTCTCCCTTTGCTTTTTGTTTATCTTATTCGAAAGAGGCTTAATTAAGGGATTTTTACTTTTGACAAAATAGCACGAATGTGCTATTGTTTTTGTAGCGTTAGCATATAATGGTATATGCTTTAGCCTAGAATCTTAGGCACGCTGAAATGGGGGTTTTTAAATAAGAAGGGGTAAGAGTTATGAAGCGTAGTGACATTTGTGGTAAGTTGCCGGTTTTAAGAGAGGAGATTGGAATGGTCCATAAAAAAATGGACGTGGCGGAAAAAGCTAAAAATCTGCGTTTGTTGCAGATACTTGGCAGACAATCAAGAAAACTCGCCAAGGCCATATTCAATCTTGAACTTAAGATGGGCGCTTACAACCCTCAAAACAATTAAACCCACCCCGGGAATCGTGGAAGTATATAATTTGGAAACAATGCGCAGGTATCCAAATTTATACTGATGCGATTTCCGGGACCTTTTTTTATTAATAAGTAGAAGAAATTTTAAAATCCTCATGAAGAGGATTTTTTTGTGCGCCCACCGGGACTCGAACCTGGGACCGTTTGCTTAAAAGGCAACTGCTCTACCAACTGAGCTATGGGCGCATTTATAAAAAAAAGTAGTTAATGAAATTAACCAACTTTTGCATTATAGCACTACTATATTTTTCGTCAATGCGTTTGGCTTTTTATCTGTTTGTGGTATACTTAAGTAAGAAAAAATAAATAGCCATTTCTAGAAATAATAAATTTTTACACTAGATTCCTGTTTTCACGGGAATGACATAATTTATGAAAAAAATATTATTAATCTCA
>DCUU01000050.1 GCA_002328565.1 Candidatus Moranbacteria bacterium UBA2206 | reverse complement strand
TTCATTCTATCTTCTTTATTCAGTTTATTTATCCGACTAATAAAATCTAGCGTTGCTAGTTGTTTTTGTTTAACATTGGGATCATTCAAATCCTTATCTGATTTTGTTTCAATAAAATAAATTTTGTCAGCAGTTTTTACAATAAAATCAGGATAATACAGCGACAAGAAGCCATCCATTCTGATATAAATAATATTGGCAAAATTATGAAAATACTCATTAACTTTCATAATCGCCTCAACACCAGAATCCGCGTCTGCATATTCCAGCAGAGCTTTTTCGAATCCTCCTTTATTTGATGGATAAGGCAATCTTTCATAAATTGTCTTAGCAATTTCCAAAGAATAATTTTCTCGCATACGCAAATCAGGCACTTCTGAAAAATATCTTTTCTCAATTTTTGCCTCGCTCACTTCGACAGAATTCTGCATTTCAATAATTGCCTTGCTGATTTCCTTCACAATATGCTCTGTCACGATTCCATTTTTCATTAATAATACTTTCCAGTTATTTTCAAAAAATGGATTGAATGCTTTCCCGAATAATTTCGTCTTAATATATTTATCAATAACTTTTACCACCTCGAGATTATTAACCTGCATCACTGGGAAAGTTTTTGTTTTCCGAGCACTCACGCGAGCCATACGATTCACCACTACATTGAGAATTTTTTCCAAATATTCGTTATAGCTCTGTGATTTAAACAAGCTGGCATCCACCGAATACTCTCCAAAGCGTGTTTTAACAGTCATTTCCTCAGAAACAAAACTTTCTCCCTCCTTTTGGAAAAATTTTTGTAAATCTTCCAACGGAAAAGCAGAGAATGAATCAAGTTTTTCAATACCAACTTCACCGACTGCCAATTCCTCTTCTGATTCCTTGATTATTATCGGCCAATACAAATCATATTCCTTGTAATTGCTTTTCAGTCCCACTTTTATAATATCGCCTAATACCCCTTCTTTATCAGTCGGGTCATGATCAAGCTCACCCAATAATCCTTCTGCTAATAAGTCATCGTAAAATTGAACAAAGGAAGGATGTTCAATAATCGTTAATAAATCTAAATAATTATTCGGTGCTTTCTTTTCAACCAGCAATCTTTTTATGTTATCCTGTTTTATATCAAAAAATTCTGGATCACGCCACATCAAACGTAATCCACGACCAATTGTCTGCTCAAGCAGAATGGGTGCAGCCGTGGAACGCAATGGCACAATGACACAAATATTGCTCACATCGAAACCCTCACGGAGCATCAGCACGGAAACAATTACTTTTGGATTTTTATGTTTGTCGATATTAAAGAGTTTTTGTTTTAAAGTCAGCCATTCTTTTTCTGGAATCTCTCCCTTTTTCCCAGTATCCACCCTGAGCACATCCTCCTCAGAAAAACCCTCTTCCCGTATAAAACTTTCAACTAACGGCGAAACACTTTTATCTTCGCACATTATAAGCATTTTTGGATATTTGTCCGAAACTCCATTTTTGTCTTTCGTAAAATCAACAAAACTATTTTCAAGTATCCTTAATTTATTTAAACCAGCACGAATCATTAATTTTTGCCCATCAGATAATCCGATAACTTTATTACCTTCGCGAATTGCATTATAATCTAAAGCCATATCAGTCAATTCCTTTCTTTTGTCAATTGCAATCGTTTTTACAAGCCCCTTTCTGATGGCATTTTTCAAATCGAAATCAACAATAATGTGAGGAAAATAGTGCTTGATTCTTTTTTGTCCGCTACCCGTCACATCATATGGCGTGGCGGAAAAATCTACTTGAATAAATCTTTCATTTTTATCTTTCGCAATTCTATTTAAACTTTTTTGCCATTCAACTTCTTTGATTTCTCCATAAACCTTGTTTTCATGAATATGATGCGCTTCATCATTTATTACCATCAAATCTGAAAGTTCTGCCAAAAACTCAACTTCGCGCCCACTTAAATAAGCCGCATCTAGCGAATCCAAAGCATTGCCACCGGAAATCCCCGGTCGAATCGGTAAAACATCTTTCACAATTGAGCTTGGATCATCCATTGGGGAATCTTGATTTTCTTCCTGCTCCTCCTTATCCATAAACAAATGCCAGTTAGCAATCGCAATAAGTCCATCACCGGTTGTCTTGGTACCGATTTCTTGTTTTTTAGCAACACTGTTTTGAATAAAACCAAAAACATCTTCGCGATATTGCGGAGGGAGAAAAAGATCTTTAAATTTAAAAAAGTCTGACTGCTCAAATTCTCTTTCTTGCTTCACATTTTCTTTTCCAAGATATGCATCCAGCAATCGATCGTAAACAATGATGCCTGGCGCAACCAGCAAGAAGTTTTTGGTGAATCGGTTGGATTTTTCTGTTTCATATTTGGCATTCAAATATTGCCAAATAAGAAGTGCGTGCATCACCCAAGTCTTACCAGTTCCAGTGGCCATCTTGATGGCATACTTTGGAATTTCATATTTCTGCTTTCGGAGTTCTGCTGAGTCGATATCCGCCAAAAGTTCAAACTCAATGTTATCATAAATTTCTTTAACACTTTTAACGCCAACAACTTCATGCAAATAAATCGCATTTAAAATTGCTTGTCTTTGTCCTTCATGAAAATTGATATATCTTGTTTCGGTGTGCGGCCCGCGAAACCAAAATTTGAGCAAATCCTGCGTCACCAAAGAAACTTTGGACAGCATTTCTCCACTCACCCAAGAGTCATTTACTTTTTGAGTTATACCGTTGGCTAATTTTAATGGAATATTTCTTGTTCCGATACTAATTGGTGATGGCATAATGTTTTTTCTAAAAATTTATTGCTCTTTTCTCAATCCACTACACTACTTGACTTTTAGTCAATAAAGGTGTATATTTTATTTATTAAGACAAAAAGGATCCGAACGGTGTTAGTGCCTAAGGAGCCTTTTTTTTATTTACTCCAATATAATCTTTGCTTTTATGTGCTCACTGTCTAAATAATCAAAATATTCCGATCCCAGTTTCTTATATAAGGATGAAGCAAATTTCTTATTCGGAAACAACGCTTTTTTAAATCTTTTTTCTTCAATCAAAAAATCAACCATCCTCTTATAATCTCCGTCTCCCGAGATCAAAACAATCTTATCAAAATTTTCTTTTTGATATAACTTTTTCATTACTGAAAATACTATATCCGCATCCACATTGCCTTTCTTTTTTCCAATCATTGCGGCATTATGTTCCCTAAAAACAAGAATGAATCCAGCCTCTTGAATTTTGGTATAAAGATCTCTTTTCTCTTCAAAAACACATCCCAAAAAATAATAAGCTATCTCAATATGATATTTATCCTTTAAAAATATTCTAAATTTTTTAAAGTCTATTTTCCAAGATGGGTCTGTCTTCGTCGTTCCCATATGAAGATTTTGACCGTCTATAAAAGCATAGTTTTTTTCTTTTTGCATATTATTAAGCTTGAAAAAATTATTTTATATCCTCCACCGCAATACTTTCAAAGCCAAACACATCCACCGCCTTGACACAAATCTTGCGATTATCTTTTTTGGAAACAGTCAGTTGTGTTTTGCGAACAACATGAAGCGGGTCATTGTCATTTTCTGTGTTGCCACGATAATCTTGCCAACGACTACGAAAAGTGATGCCGTCATAATCCGGATCAATACTCCAATATTCAACCAGAGCCAACGGATCTTTGGCTATAATATCTCGCAATTTTTCTTTATCTTTGTCATCCAACGGAATATTATCTGGTGAAAGCAGAACATAATTATCAAGTTCTATCTCCAGCTTTTCGTTATCACCGGAGAGATTTTCTTTCACAATTGGTTTCAGGGAAAGGTATTGCAAAGACGAAAATCTGATTTTTCTTTTTTCAATCAAATCTTTGTAGCTGGCTTTGGTTTTTAGCTTGTCCAAAAGATCTGGCGGAATAACTAACACTTCCAAATCTTTATCGTTCAGTGACTGGATAGCTTCGGTGATGTCATAGGTAAAATTCCAACCCAAAACCACGACTTTGTTCCAACCACCCATAAAAGAATTTCTATGCTCAATGGCTTTTTTGAGAGTGGCAAGACCGGTGAGTTTGCTTGGAGAATCCACCAGCACCAAAGTGCGACTGTCTTTGATGTATCCGACATTGCGGTTGGGATTTTGATCATCCGTAAATGGAATGGCGCCAAAAAGTTGCAAAACCACATTTGCCAGATCGCCAATACGGCGAAATTGTTTTGAAGAAGTGAAAGCTTCTTTTTGATAATCACCAATTGATTGGAGTAAGAATGGCTTGGCGTTTTGATCAATGAGTCGTTTGCGCATCACTAAACTCGCCGGCTTACCAAGATCGGACATAATCCATTTGCGACCCAATTTCTCAGCCACTGCTCCAGTTGTTCCCGATCCGGCAAAAAAATCAGCAACGATTGAATTTTCATTGGAAGATGCGTTGACAACTCTTTCCAAGAGAGTTTTTGGTTTTTGAGTAGCATACATCAATCCTCTTTCGCTTCCCAAGTCCACCCAAACATCTTTACAACGAACTCCCTGGTCGTTCATATACCATTTTCGCAATGGAACTTTATTTTCTTGAACCACTAATATTCCGTCTTTAATCCATTTTAATGCAGTATCTTTTGGCATAGAATATCCTCGGGAAGGAGTTTTTTCACCAAAGCCTAAATCATAAATATAACCGCCACCGCCAGGATTATCACAAGGTCCCAATTGATATTTACCAATCCCATCCTTATATTTGTAGATCTTTAATTTGTTGTCTGTGTACTCTTGAAAAACATCATTCCATAAAATGCTATCTTTGTTTTTTCTAAACAGAAAAATAGTATCATGTGATTTAATAAATTTTTTATTCTTATTTGATGTATCACCAACTGCACCCTGATAAATTATCTCATTTACAAAATTTTCTTTACCGAAAATGTCATCCAATAAAATTTTTACATAATGCCCGACATGCCAGTCAATATGGACATAAATTGATCCTTTATCAGAAAGTAACTCTTTCATTAAAGCCAAGCGCGGATAGAGCATTTTTAGGTACGATACCGTGCCATCTTTCCAAGTATCGGCATAGGCGAATTGCTCAATGACCGTCGGCTTTTGTTCCAAATCAACGCCGGGCAAAGTTACCTTAGTTCGATAATCTGCTTTGCTGTCAAACGGTGGATCAATATAGATCAGATCAATTTTTCCACGCATCGAAGACATTCCACTCTCTGGATCACCAGCAAGCAATGCCTGCATCACCAAAAGATTGTCGCCATATACCAAGCGATTCATCCAATTTTTTTCATCAACAGTTGGCATTTGACCACCAAAAAGTCCGGCGCTGTCTTTGGCAGGCAAAACTAATTCATTGGTTTGCAATCCCAACTTATTCTGACTCGAAAGCCTCTCCAAAATTTTCTCAACTTCCTTTTTGCCTTCATCAACAATTTTCGGCAATTCGTATATAAGTGAATTTTTCATGGTTTTATTTTTTTATTTTCTAAAATTTCTATTCTAGCATTTAATCCATCGACTTTTTTCGTATTATTCAAATAATCTATACAAACAGTTACAGTTGCAATGGTAAATGCAATCAAAGCTCCAAATGCTACAACTGTCATAAATTGGCTAAGCTTTTCAAGCCGCCGCTCTGATTCACTTACTAAATTTTCTATATCTCTAGTTTTCTTTCCTATTTCCTTGATTTTTTGCTCAAAAATATTGCCTTCTTGACTGCCAGCCGTAGAAGATTCATCGACACTTTTCCCATATGTTCCCTGCCCCAGAGTAGCTGCAATTATCCCCAGTGCTTCAAAAGTGTCCTTGATTTTCTTCTTGTTTTTATCAGTAGTCATATTTTATCTACTCAATAGAATAAAATTATCTTCATTTAATACATTTCCATTCACCTTCGCGCGAATTATGTATTTACCCTCCAAAGAAAATACCAATCCAATGAAATTGGCAATGAAATTGGCAGAGCCTCCGGATTTTTCAATTCCTATTTCATTATTTTCCGCTCTAGCAATTATTTCCCCCGTCGGAGAAACAATTTCAATAATCTCTGAATAATTACCCGCATCTCCAGCGAAGCTCGAAACTATTGATAATTTAGGATGCGCAGCTGGAAAATTAGCCGCTTTTATTTGATTAAAAATTCCAACCACACTCAATTTTCCATCTTGAGATACAAAGGCATTTTCGCAAACATGCAAAAAATTTAATTTAACATTTGCCATAAATTTATTTTAAATTATAAATTACCGCTTGTAATACTTTCCTTATTCGAAATAGAATTATTTATTTCTACTGAGCCAATCGTCTCTGAATGAGTTGAATTATTATTTTGATAATTTGAAACTGGAGATTGAATTGCTGATACTGGTTGGAATAAATTTGTAATTTCGTATTCTTCCACGTCATATCCAGTGACTTTACATATTTCAAAAATTAGTTCGACTATTTTTTGATCAATTATTTTTTGTTTTTCTCCGTTAATATAAGCATGATGTAAGTTTTTTACCATTTCCTTTAACTTTACATTTTCATGAAAAATAAGAACGATGGAATTCAAAGCACTTAAAAATTCTGGGCTGTGAAGCTGATATCTGAAAGCAATTAGCTTTTTCAGAACTTCATATTTTTCTTCTTCTTTCCTATTTCTTTTTCTAATTATTTCTCCAACCCAAAGAGCAACCACTGGAGACAGTAAAATTGCAAAAACTTCAACTACAATTAGAATTTTTTCATCCATACCTTTTTATTTCCACCCCTGCCCAACCATCTTCCACGCAATCTGCTCCTGCGGAATTTGGATAATTCCTGCGGGAGTTTGTTGCGGGATGCTTTGTTGGACTTTTTTAAATTCCATATTGATTCCGAAATGATTGCTCGTTTCGGCGTTTTCAACAAAGGCGATTTTGTATTCCTGATTTTGACCTTTGGCAAATTCGTTTTCCGGATTCCAAATTTCCGTCATTTTCATTTCTTTATTGTATTCTTCATAAATTTCCGTCATCAGGTCAGAAATTTCTTTGTCGGCAATAATGACAGACTTTATGCCCAGATCTTCTTTGGCTTCTTTGCGTCCGATGTAATATTGATGCGAATAAAGTTTTTCTGTCAGAAATTCAATCACTTTTTCCACTTCATCCTCTTTCATTGACTCCTTGTGACTCTTAAGTAATCTTTTCGCCAGAATTTTAATCAGGTTATGTGTGCGGTTCACATTGCCCAATGCCAATGGATGAATGGACGGCGTGCTTTCCACAAACTTGTTGAAAATTTTGGTCAGTTCCTCATCGCTCTTGATTCCAAACTTATTTTTTGCCAAATCAAAATAGCTCATCACTTCCTCAACAGAAATTGGAATTCTGTTTTGCGGATTTTGCGGATCAACTGGATTAAAAACATTAGCAGTCGAAGGATCAATCGGCGAAAGTTCAGACATATCACTCATCACAATCTCATCCGCTCCCAGGGAGATCATAGTCGCCGCACTATGGGCTTTATAAGGGATAATAACCGAAAATTTATCACAATATTCGCGAATCATCGAAACCAAACGCCATGGCACCATTGTGTCACCACCAGCGCTATACAGCACCAGATCAATCTTTTCCTGTTTTCCGATACGCCGCAGTTGCGAGCTAATAATCGGGATAATATCCATTGCTACGCGAGCATTGACTGGCCCTTGTCTGTCACTGGTTGCATAGGTTATAACTTTTGAACCTCGCAATTCTTCAATTTTTTTAATGATATCCTGAGTATTCATAAAATTTTCTATAAATTAAAATGCTACAATCTCATATTACCACTAACCAAGCAGAAATTCAAGCGCGACCCCATCTTCCCCCAGTGTTAATATTGCCTATTTATACAAAAAACAAAGCTCCAGTGAGCCTTGTTTTAATTGCACGGGTGGAGAGAATCGAACTCCCGTTAAAGGTTTTGGAGACCTTCGTACTACCACTGTACGACACCCGCAAGTATTATTTCTTATCTATTCTTTTTAAAAGACCAACATAGGCTGACCCAAACTTCTTCAAATTTCTCTCTCTTTCTCTGGCCAACTCAATTGAAGCATACGCTTCGTAATAAATCAATTCTGGTTTTTTATCTTTAGTAGAAAATACATTACCACTCTTATGTTCAAATAATCTTCTTTTTAAATCACTCGAATATCCTATATAAAATTTCTTACTTTTATTTTTATCATTTAATTCTAAAATGTAAACGTAATACATTTTTATTTAAATTAAATTAGAATCGTCCCGCCTTTCGCGAAAGGCGGGATTGGAGACCTTCGTACTACCACTGTACGACACCCGCATATTTTATAAACAACATTATGAATATAGCACAAACCATCAATTAACAAAAGAGAGACTGAGAACAGTCTCCTTTTTGTTAAGTTGAAAGAAAACTATTTTTTCTTCTTTTCTTTGTGAAGAGTGTGTTTTCTGCATCTTGAACAAAACTTTTTTAATTCAAGTTTCATTTGAGAAAGTTTTTTAACGTTCTTTTTGGAATAATAGTTGATTTCTTTGCATTCGGTGCATTGAAATTTTATTAGATTATCTTGAGACATATTTTTAGTTCGTAGCTAATAGTTAATAGTTGTTAGTAATTGAAGTATTTA
>DCUU01000067.1 GCA_002328565.1 Candidatus Moranbacteria bacterium UBA2206 | reverse complement strand
AAGACACCTTCAACAATGAATCTAGTAGTGAACAGCAATCTTTCACCACTAACGAAGATCTCAACCCTCCAACAATCACTAACATTAAATCTGACACCACCGTCTTTCCTGGTAAAGACGCCCAAATCCAAACTATTATTAGCTGGAACACTGACAAAGACTCAAATTCTATCCTGGCTTACCGCCAAGGAGTAGAGAAAGATCCTAACCTCCCTAACCAACTAAAAAACCCTGACACCAAAACAATTGATAACTGGAAACTAATTAAAAAATCTGACCTAGTCAAAAACCATCTCTTTGTCCTGACTGACCTAAAACCTGCCTCCGTCTATCAATTCAGAACTGCCTCCTTTGACAAACATGGCAATGTCTCAGTTTCAGAAAACTATTCCTTACTCACCCCAACCAAACAACAATCCGTCCTAGATCTCATCATCTCTAACTTTGAATCTACCTTTGGGTGGGTGAAAAGGATTGGGAATTAGCATGAAGCATGTAACATGAAACATGAAGCATGAAACAAAGTGAAGATGAGGGAGAAAGGCTGAAGTTAAATGCAGAATACAAAATACAAAATATAAGACAAAAGACCTCAGAGGAGGGGTTCAATTTTATTGATAAAATTGAGGTTTGATGAAAAAAAGGCTAAGACAAGCCTTTTTTATTCTTATAGAGTACTTTCCGGATCAATCCAGTTGGAAAGTTCTTTTTCTGTTGGAACATAGCCAAGATAGCTTATCTTCTCACCTTTTATTATCCCTAAATGAAGATGCTTTCGTTCAAGGCCCGATTCCGGACTGTAGGCAGGAGAAAGTAGGGCGACAAAATCTTCTTTTTTTATTTCTTTTTCCTTTGTGGAAGAATCAAGAATAATGTGTCCATAGATAACTAAAATTGGACTATTATTATATTGGCATTTTTGAACAATAGCTCCGCCGTAGCCATTTAGGGAATTTTTTTGAATTATCTCTCCATCACAAATCGCTCTTACTGCAACATCTTCTTCACTTTCCGAGTCTAATGTTTCAAAGTCTGTTCCGGTGTGGAAACCGGAAAATTTTTCTGGCGTTACTGGTGAATTATCCGGACTGACTTCTATCCCAAAAGGTTTTTTGGTAATTCTGGCGAAGGCATTGTCGAGTGGAACTTCAATGCTGATTGAAACAGTATTTTTTTGTATGCTTACGCTAGCAGGGTTATTTTGCGACGGGATATTGGCAGTGTCTGGTTTTTCATTTTTAAAAACATAAAAACGCGAAACAATAATCAACATAATTACGAATAAAAATAAGAATAGAATTGTTATTAGATAGCGTCTCATAATCTATACTACAATCAAGGCTGGGATTTTTTTCTTGAAAAACTCTAAAAACCGTGTTAGCATAAGGTATAATTAGTTATCGCCTTAAATAAGTATTTTTATATATTTTATGAAAATCTCAACAATAAAAAATAAATTAGCTCTCAAAAATTTTGTCCGTATAGCTTTTAGCCATAAAATCGTTGAAAGCCGTTTTGTGTTTGAAAAAAGCGGAGAAGAAATTTTGGAAATAAAACCGCAAGTTAAGGAAAAAATTTCTCGTAGGCAGTTAGTCATCTTGGCTCGGCAAATTATCTTTTTTGCCAAGAAAAATGGAATAAAAAAAGTTGCCTTGAATTTTGAAGATATTTCAAGTTTCAAACCGGAATTAAGCGAGACAGAAATTGGAGAAATTTTGGCGGTGAATTTTGAAATGGCTAATTATGAATTTGTTAAGTATAAGGAAAAGCCAAAAGAAGGTTGGAAATTTATAGAAGAAGTGGTAATTATTTTTTCTGGAGAGGATAGGAATTTTTTTGCGTCACTTAAAAAAGGCCAGCTTATTGGAAAAGAAATAAATGCTTCGCGACATTTGGCGAATACTCCTGGAGGGGAAATGACGCCAGCTCTTTTAGCGCAGGAGATAAAAAAAGCCACTCAAGGCACCAAGATAAAAATGAAAGTTTTAGAAGTGGTGGATATGAAAAAATTAGGCATGGGGGGAATTCTTGGCGTGGCAAGTGGATCTTGCGAAAAACCTAAATTTATTATCATGGAATATGAGGGGAAGAAAGAAAAAAATCCATTAGTGCTTATTGGCAAAGCGATTACTTTTGACACAGGCGGAATAAGTTTGAAACCAGCGGATTATATGACTGGTATGCATATGGATATGTCAGGTGGGGCAGCCGTGGCGCATGCGATAATTGCGGCGGCAAAGTTGGGTGTTAAGAAAAAAATAATTGGACTTATCCCAGCGGCAGAAAATATGCCATCGGGAGAAAGCTATCGACCAGGAGATATTTTGCGTTCAATGTCTGGGAAAACTATTGAAGTTTTGAATACTGACGCGGAAGGGAGAATAATTTTGGCCGATGCTTTGACTTATGCTGAAAAATATAATCCTAAGTTAGTGGTTGATGTGGCGACACTCACGGGGGCTTCAGCTGTAGCTCTTGGCGAAAGAGCTTCGGCGATACTTTCAAAAAATGAAGAAATAATTCAAAAAACACGGGAGCTTGGAGAAGAAAGTGGCGATTATGTTTGGCCGTTTCCTTTGTGGGATGAATATGAAAATGAAGTGATGGGGACCAATGGCGATGTGGCTAATTTAAAAAGTAAGGGTGATTCGAGGTTAGGCGGGGTGATTAGTGGAGCGATGTTTCTATATCAATTTGCAAAAAAACATAAAAATTGGATGCATATCGATATGGGCTCAAGGGATTCGTCTGTGTATGATGAATTTCTTTCCAAGGGTTCAGCTGGCGCACCGATTCGATTGCTTATAAAATTAATTGAAAAATATTAAATATGAAACATAAAAAAACTACTCTAAAAAATGGCCTCAAAATAATTACTGCACCAATGCGAGAAACCCAAACTGTGACGGTGATGGTGATGATTGGTGTGGGGTCGCGATATGAGTCACAAAAAGAAGCTGGCCTGTCTCATTTTATTGAGCATATGTTTTTTAAGGGCACGCAAAAACGTCCAACAACTCTTATGATTTCAGAAGAATTGGAATCAATCGGCGGAGAATTCAATGCTTTTACTGCTAAGGATAAGACAATGTATTATGTTAAAGTTGATGCTAAACACATTGAAACGGCGATGGATGTTCTATCGGATATGTATCTAAATTCTAAAATGGAAGAAGAAGAGATTAAAAAAGAAAAAGGCACAATTATTCAAGAGATTAATATGTATGAAGATTTACCAATGAGAAAAGTGGAGGAAGTTTTTGAAGAGATGCTTTATCCAAAAAATAATTTAGGGCGAGAGATTGCCGGTTCTAAAAAAACTGTGAAATCATTTAGGCGTCAAGATTTTTTGGATTATATGAAAAAGTTTTACGTGGCCAATGACACAGTTGTGGCAGTGGCGGGAAATTTTGACGAAAAAAAGATAATCAAAGAAATCGGAAAATATTTTTCCAAAATGCCAATTGGGAAAAAGATAAAAATTTCTAGCGTTAAGGAAGAACAAAAAAAACCAGAAGTGAAAATTAAATTCAAAAAAACCGACCAGACGCATCTGGTTTTGGGAGTACGAGCCTATAAAAGAAATCACAAAGATCGCTACGCCTTGGCTTTGATGTCAATTATTCTTGGCGGTGGAATGTCTAGTCGACTTTTTATCGAAGTGCGAGAAAAGAGAGGGCTAGCTTACTATGTGCGAACTGGAATTGAAACTTATGAAGATGTGGGCTATGTTTCAGTTAGTGCTGGAGTGGAACATAAAAATTTAGCAGAAACTATAAAAGTAATTTTAGCTGAATATAAAAAAATATCCAATGAGAAAGTGAGCGAAAAAGAATTGCAAAAAGCCAAGGATTTTGTCAAAGGCCGAGCGGTTATGGGCATGGAATCATCAGATGAAGTGGCAATGTTTTTTGTTGATCAAGAAGTTTCTAACGGAAAAATTTCAACGTTAGAAGAAAAATTCGAACTTATTGATAAAGTAAGTGTAGGTGATATACTAAGAGTAGCGAAAGATGTATTTAAGGAGAAAAGTCTTAATTTGGCGGTTATTGGACCGCACAAGAATAGTGAGAAGTTGAAAAAAGAATTGAGAGAGATTATTTAGGGACTTGTATATTTAAATATATCGAACGCGCTACGGCGCGAGAAATATTTAGAAAAATAACATCCCGACATAATTGCAAGGATTAGTTTATGACAAAATTTCTTAAGCGCCTTCGTAAGCTCTCAATATATTTAAATATGTAAGTCCCGCAAGAGAGGATAAAATTTTATGGAAACACAATCAAAAAAAATAGAAATTTCAACTAGCATAGTGCTCAAGACCATAGTGATTCTTGTGGGGTTGTGGTTTTTGTTTTTGGTGCGAGACATCATAATCTTGCTTTTTATCGCGGTGATTATTGCGGCTTCAATTGATCCTGGGGTAGATTGGCTTCAAAGAAAAAAAATTCCGCGTTCCGCGGGAGCAATGCTCATTTATGTGCTTTTATTTTCTATCATTGCGCTCATCATATCTTTTATGGTGCCGTCTATCGTGAGTCAATTTAATGATTTTTCAAAAAATTCTTCGCAATATTTCGGAGATTTCGGGAGTGTCATTAATTCTTCGCAAAACTCCGGTATCAATAGAATCATTCAAGGTCTGGCTAATAATATTGAAAGCAGTTTTACTAATATCTCAAAAAATATTTTCTCCAAAACCCTTGGAGTCTTTTCTGGCTTGCTTTCGGTAATAGTAGTTTTTTCGATGGCTTTTTATATGGTAATGGAAGAAAGTGGAATCAAAAAATTTATCGTTTCAATTATGCCGGATAAAAACAAAAAATATGCCGCTAGCCTTACCGACAGAATTGAAGGTAAGATTGGCAAATGGATGCTCGGACAACTTTTTTTGATGTTAGTAATTTTTGTCCTAGATTTTATCGGACTATATTTAGTTGGTGTGCCATATCCATTACTCCTAGCTCTTTTTGCGGGAATCTTGGAAGTGGTACCGTATGTTGGACCGATAATCTCTGCGGTTCCGGGAATAATTTTGGGATTTTTAGTTTCTCCAGCTGTGGGAATGATGGCTTTTGTGGTCTATCTTATCGCGCAACAATTTGAGAGTCATGTAGTCGTTCCGCTGACTATGAAAAAAGCGGTTGGGCTTAACCCTGTGGTGACAATCGTGGCAATTCTCATTGGTTTCAAATTAGCGGGCGTGCTTGGCGCTATCATCTCTGTGCCGGCAGCGACGGCGGTTAGTTTGGTTATTAATGATCTAATGGAAAAGAATTAGACAAATTCTCTAAGAGGTAGTATAATTTTTGTGTAATTAAAAAAATGAGATTTATGAAAAATAAAAAAGAAATTACAATGGAAGATTTGGCGGGAATGGTGCAGAAAGGTTTTTTGGAAATAAATGGAAAATTTGAAAAGATTGATAACCGATTTGATAAAATCGATAAGCGATTTGAAAAGATTGATAATCAATTTGAAAAGATCGATAAGCGATTTGAAAAGCTTGAAAAAGGTCAAAAAGAAATAATAGAAAAGTTGGATAAAAAAGCTGATAGTTTTGAGTTGCGAGAAATAAAACATCGCATAGAAACCTTGGAGCTTAAAGCCAGCTGGGGGAAATAAGAAAAGTTTAAATGAAAAATTTTATACAATCCTGAGTCGTACAGGGTTGTTTTTTTATAAAACCAAAATAATTATTGCGATAACGGAAAGGAGAATATCATTTAGAGAATTTCGAAAGGTCCATTGACGCTCAGGGGAAAATTTTGGAAAGCGAGAGTAGCGATGGCAAAATTCATGAAATTTTCTTATTTTTTTCAAAATCTTCCAATTGAATTTCCAAAAAAGCACAGTGAAAAAATCAGGTAGTATGGAAAAAAATGCGCCAAGCAAGATGTTTCGAGTCGAAGAAAGAGTTGGGTGAGTGAAAAGTATGAAGGATAAAATTATGCTTGCTGGGATGAATAAATCGAGCAAAATTTTCCAAGCGGTGTCTTTGATAGTAGCAACTCTGGAATCAAAATATTCTCCATGGCGAAAACTATCCAAGAAAAAATGAATCATCAAAGAAAGCAGAATTACAAAATAGGGATTTTCGACACTTTTGCCAATAGCGGCTCCAACGAGAGCGTGAGTAGTTAAAATCATAAAATCATTTTAACATTTGAGCAGGTTTCTAAAAATTTGCTAATATGCTAAAATATTAATATATTAAAATAATTATGAACACAGGGATATTATACATCGTTGCTACCCCAATTGGCAATCTCAAGGATATCACTTTTCGCGCCGTGGAAACTTTGCAAATGGTCGATTTGATTGTGTGTGAAGATACGAGGACGTCAAAAAAACTTTTGGAGCACTATGAAATCAAAACTCCAACAATGTCTTTCTATCAAAATATCAGAAAGGGTGGAAGTACAAAACCAGTGCCAAAATTAGATTTAATAATGACAGAGTTGAAAAACGGCAAAAATGTAGCGCTCATTACGGATGCTGGAACCCCTGGGATTTCTGATCCTGGCAACCAACTGGTGGCGAGCGCTGTGGAAAATGACATTGTGGTTGTACCAATTCCGGGAGCATCAACCATTGGGGCTATGATAAGCGTGGCCGGAATTGATTTGACGCAATTTGTATTTTTGGGTTTTCCACCTCACAAAAAAGGCCGAGAAACTTTTTTCAAAAAAGTTGTGGCTTTTGAAATTCCGGTGATATATTTCGAATCACCACATCGAGTAATCAAAAATTTAGAACTTTTAAAAAGCTTATCATCTGAAAAGAAAGTAATTCTGGGTCGAGAAATAACAAAAATGTTTGAAGAAATTGTGCGAGGAAGTTCGCAAGAAGTTTTGGAATATTTTCAAAATAATCAGGATAAAATAAAAGGAGAATTCGCAATAATTGTTTATTAATTTTTATGAAAAATAAATTTTATATCACAACTACCTTGCCCTATATCAATGCTGATCCGCATGTTGGTTTTGCTCGTGAAATTATCGAAGCGGATGTGTTGGCTAGATTTCATCGCTTGCTTGGTGAAGAAGTTTTTTTCAATACTGGTACTGATGAGCATGGACTCAAGATTTTTCGAAAAGCTAAAGAGCTTGGGATGGAAACGCAAAAATATTGCGACCAAAAAGCGGCTGAATTTGACAAGCTGAAGAGTGCGCTTAATTTAAGTTATAAT
Organism: Candidatus Moranbacteria bacterium UBA2206; assembly: GCA_002328565.1. Taxonomy (GTDB): domain Bacteria; phylum Patescibacteriota; class Minisyncoccia; order Moranbacterales; family UBA2206; genus UBA2206. The sequence continues at coordinate 41,538 of DCUU01000067.1, read as the reverse complement.
AATTTTATCCGCACAACCGACGAAGCTCATATAAAAGCGGCGCAAGAGTTTTGGAAACTTTGTGATAAAAATGGGTATATCTATAAGAAGAATTACAAGATAAAGTATTGCGTTGGCTGTGAATTGGAAAAAACTGATTCGGAACTTGTTGATGGAAAATGTTCGGATCATCCGAATATGGAATTGGAAACCATCGAGGAAGAAAATTATTTTTTCAAATTCTCTGCTTTTCAAGATAAACTTTTAGAGCTGTATAAAAATAATCCTGATTTTGTAAGACCTGCAAAGAGATTTAATGAAGTGAAAAGATTTGTGGAGTTGGGATTGGAAGATTTTAGTATTTCTAGAATTAAAGAAAAAATGCCCTGGGGTGTGCCAGTTCCGGGAGATGAAAATCAGGTTATATATGTTTGGTTTGATGCTCTAGTGAATTATATCTCAGCACTTGGTTGGCCGAATGCGACAGAAAATTTCGAAAAATTTTGGCCAGGAGTTCAGCTTTGCGGAAAGGACAATCTTCGTCAGCAATCAGCGATGTGGCAAGCGATGCTTATGTCAGTTAATCTTCCGGCATCGACGCAAATTTTTGTGAATGGTTTTATCACTGTGGATAATCAGAAAATGAGTAAATCATTAGGTAATGTAATTTCTCCGTATGAAATGGTGGAAAAATTTGGAATTGATGGCACTCGCTATTTGCTTTTAGCCGGACCGAACTTCGGAGAAGATTTTGATATTACTTGGGAAAAACTTATTGAAAAATATAACGCCGATTTGGCGAATGGATTGGGGAATTTAGTTTCGAGAGTTATCAAATTGGCGGAGAATTTTCAATTCCAAGTGCTCGGGACAACTTTCAATGATGAATTTTCAAACTTAATAGATAAGTTAGAATTAAGCCAATCTCTGGAATATATTTGGAAAATTATTGACGAGGATAATAAATTCATTGGAGATAATAAACCGTGGGAACTAATAAAAACAAATAAAGAAAAATTCGAAGAAGTAATGAAAAAACTCTTGGAAGACTTGAATTTAATTTCGCAGCTTCTAATTCCTTTTATGCCAGAGACTTCTCAAAAAATTAAAAAAGCGCTGGAAACAAAAAAACTAGAAGAAGTTTTATTTCAGAGGATAAAATAAATTTTATATAACTTATAATATGTAGTATAAAACACATCTTGTTTCATGCTTCATGTTTCATGTTTCATGATAATTGACACTCACGCCCATCTAAATTTCTCCGCCTATAAAAACGATGCGGATGAAGTAATCAAAAAAACCCTTGCAGGGGGTGTTTTTGTGATTAATGTGGGGTCGCAATATTCGACTAGTGCGCGGGCGGTGGAATATGCCAAGAAGTATGATGGACTATATGCAGCAGTTGGGATTCATCCACTTCACCTTCAAGCGCAAAAATTTTCCTATCATGATCCAGATGAGATTGAGGAGGTGGAAATTGAAACAGCTGGAGAGGTTTTTCAAAAAGAAAAATATTTGGAATTGGCGAAAAATTCAAAAGTGGTGGCGATTGGAGAAGTTGGTTTGGACTATCATCATTTTGAATTCGAAGATAATATCGAAGATTTAAAAAATAAACAAAAAGAAATATTTTTGGAATTTATTAAATTGGCGAATGTTGTGGAAAAACCGATCATGATTCACTGTTGGGGCGTAAAGTCTCGCCAAGAGCTCGACCACGCCCGAACGGATGCTTATGATGATCTATATGAAATACTGGAAAAAAATCCCGTGGAAAAAAAAGGTGTGATTCATAGTTTTGTGGGTAGTTTCAAAACGGCCAAGAAATTTATCGAGCTTGGCTATTTGATCGGACTTAATGGTATAGTGACTTATGGGATAAGTTATGATAAGCTTATCCGTGAAGTTGATTTGAAAGATATAGTCTTGGAAACAGACTGCCCCTATCTAACTCCCGTGCCAAAAAAAGGCGAGAGAAATGAGCCGATGTATGTGAAATATGTTGCGGAGAAAATTGCCGAGGTTAAGGGAATTTCAGTGGAGGAAGTAGAGAAAATAACCACGAAAAACGCTCAAGAGTTGTTTCGAATATAATAAATTGATTGTCATTCCGAACTTGTTTCGGAATCTCGTGAATTCCTGTTTCAAAGAAAATGTTTTATAGATCCTGAAACAAGTTCAGGATGACAATAAAGATAAATAGTTAATAAAAAAGGTTTTCTTGATCACTGATCATTGACTCTTGACTACTGATTATGACGGAATACCCAATGCGAATAAATAAATATCTGGCGCTAAAAAACATTTGCTCTCGGCGAGAAGCGGATGGGCTAATTGAAGCTGGAAAAATTAAGATAAACAACAAGCGAGCAGTTTTGGGGGATAAGGTACAAGAAAATGACGTGGTCAAGGTGGCGCAAAATTGTCAAAAAAAACTTTTCTACTATGCCTATAACAAACCGATGGGGATAATCACACATAGTCCGCAAGGCGAGAAGGAGAAAAGTATTATGGATATAGTCAAAATTCCGCAAAAAGTTTATCCAATTGGAAGATTGGACAAGGATTCTTGGGGACTGATTATCCTTACTAATGATGGTCGAATAACTGACAAAGTTTTAAATCCAGAAAAAAAACATGAAAAAGAATATGCTGTGCGAGTTAACAAAATTATGAAAGACAGTTTCATTGACAAGATGGCACGCGGAGTGAGATTGGATGGTGGGTACAAAACTAAGGAATGTAAGGTGCAAAAAATCAATGAAGGGATGTTTTCCATCATTCTCACGGAAGGGAAAAAAAGACAAATTCGGCGAATGTGTTCAGCTTTGGGGTATAATGTGGTGGATCTAAAAAGAGTGAGAATTATGAGTATTAAGATAAAAAGCCTAAAGCCGGGGGAATTTCGGGAAATTAAGGGTGATGAGCTGAAAAATTTCCTGTTAGAATTGGGATTAAAATGATATTTAGGCAAAATAAAAAAAATCAACTATTGACTAATATAAATTACGGGAGTATTATATGTAATGTTTTGAAAACTAAAATATGATATTTAAAGATCAAGGTACGAAGAAAATATTTGCAAAAGCAATTTCTTACAGTAGCACGTATATTTTTGGACCACTCATTTTTCTAGGAATAATTGGCTATATTATTGATAGAAATTTCAAGACGGAGCCAAAATTTTTGCTTGTTAGTATTGGAATCGCCTTTATAGTTTCAAATATTTTGCTTTTTAGGAAGCGTACATTTTTATCAAAAAAGATAAAAAGTGAAGTTGATAAGATAACACACAGTTAATTTTATGAAGCTAGATATATCACTCGCTCCAGAGATACTTTTTAATTTGGGCTCTTTACCAGTGACCAATACTTTATTTTGGTCGGTTATTTTGAGTCTGATTCTAATTGCGGTCACGCTGTATATTCGTTTTTCTCTTAAAGCGGTTCCCGGAAGATGGCAGAGTTTTTTTGAAATTATCATCGATGAGGGAATGAAATTTGTTGAAACGATTATGAAAGATGAGAAAAAAGCCAAAAAAGTTTTTCCTTTGGTTTTCACAATGTTTATTTTTATCGTTTTTGCTAATCTTATCCCATTTATTCCTGGTCAATCAGCGCTCACCCTACATACTCAAAATGGGGACGTTGCTCCATTTCGAGCGATTATGTCAGACTACGGAATGGTTTTTGTCCTAACGGCGATTTCTATCATAACTATTCAGATTGTAGCTATAATTGCCCACGGACCTTTTGGTTATCTTGGAAAATTCATCAATCTAAAAAGTCCCTTGGCTTTTGTTTTGGGTCTTATGGATCTAATTGGAGAAGTGTCTAAGATTTTGTCTTTGTCCTTTAGGTTATTTGGAAATATTTTTGCCGGAGAGGTTTTGGGAATGGTGATGCTTTTTTTGGCACCGTTTATTATCCCTTTGCCATTTGCGCTCCTAGGTCTCATAACAGCGATTATTCAAGGTTTTGTCTTTTCTCTTTTGACATTGATTTTTATTTCGATGGCAGGAGAGATAGAGACAAAAGAAGAAAAGAAAGAAGTTAGAGTTTAAATTTTTAATAATTAATTTAAGACAAATTTATGGAACTAGAAGTTTTGAAAACTGTAGCTGCAGGAATCGCCATTGGATTTGGAGCGATTGGCTCAGCTATTGGAGAAGGTATGATTGCTGCTAAGGCAATGGAAGCGATTGGAAGAAATCCAGAAGCTAGTGACAAAATCACAACGCTTATGTTTGTGTCTATGGCGATCGCTGAATCAACTGCAATTTATGCGTTGGTCGTAGCGCTTATTATTCTTTTCAGCTAGAAGATAAACAGTCCAACCTTTTTTAGAAAAAAGGCTGGATTAATTTATTTTTTAAATAATATTTTAAGAAAAAAAGTATGAAACTTTTTGAAGCCCTGGGATTAAATTGGAAAATTCTACTCGCACAACTGGTCAATTTTGGTCTTTTAATTTGGATATTGCATAGATATGGATATGGACCAATTATCAAATTCATTGATGAAAGAAGAAAAAAAATAGAAGGTGGGTTGGAAAATGCTAGATTAGTCGAAGAAAAAATGGAAAAAGCCAAAGAGACCGAAAAAGAGATCATAGTTTCTGCTAAGAAAGAAGCCCAAAAAATTGTCAGTTCTTCGACGGAAGTAGCGCAGAAAAATCAAGAAGAAATAATAAAAAAGGCCGAAGAAGAATCACAAAGAATTTTGCAGTCATCGCAGAAGAAAGCTCTTCAAGAAAAAGAAAGAATAATAGGTGAAGCGAAAGGAGAAGTGGCGGGACTAGTGATGTTGGCGACTGAAAAAATAATTTCAAAAAATGTTGATAAGTTAAATGATAGTGAGGCGGTGAATGAATTGATAGCGCAGAAAAATTAGAAGGATTGACTTTTGCCAAATTTTGCCAAATAATCAACAGATAGTTTATAACAGTATTTTTACAGATGGAAAAAGAGAAAAATAAAACCGATGTTTTATGGTGGAAATCCGGACTAGCTCTTTTCAGTAGAATTTCTAGCTGGATCTTAGGGCCGATAGTCTTGGCAGTTTTTCTTGGAAGATGGTTAGATAGAAAATATAATGGAGGAGTGTGGATTTTTTTGCTGATTATGGGTGGAGCTATATTGATTTCATCTTTTGGAATATTTCAAGAAACTACAAAGGAAATGAAGAAAAAGAATAAGGAATATAAGAATAAGTTATGAAAATTACAATAAATCAATACGCAAGAACATTACTTGAAGTGACTGAAAATAAGTCGTCGCGAGAGATAGACCAAGCTGTTTTGAATTTTGTTCAAATTGTGCGAAAAAACAGACAAAATAAGTTGTTTCCAAAAATTTTAGAAAGCTTTAGTAATATTTGGAACAGTAAAAATAAGGTAGTGGAAGTTGAATTGACTAGCAAGGAAAAATTAGACAATGAAGCTGAAAAAAAAATAACTGAATATATTAAGAAGAAATATAAAGCAGAAAAAGTAGTGATTAGCAGTAAAATTGATAGAAATATTTTAGGTGGAATAATTTTGAAAATTGGTGATGAAGTGATGGATCAAAGCATAAAAGGACAATTGAAAAAACTAAATAAGGCATTAACTAAGTAAACTTTAAATATATTTTTATGGATAAAAATTACATTATCGAACAGTTGAAAAAACAAATTGAAAATTTCGAAATCACGACTCAGACTGAAAAAGTCGGAACCGTATTGGAAGTTGGGGACGGCGTAGCGAAAATTTCCGGGCTCACTGACGTGATGGCCTCAGAAATGTTGGAGTTTCCAAACGGAATTTATGGCGTGGCCTTGAATTTGGAAGAAGGACAAATCGGGGCTATGATTTTGGGTGCTTTTGAAAAAATCAAGGAAGGTGATCAAGTGAAATCAACCGGAAAAATTTTGTCTATTCCAGTAGGCGAGAATATGATTGGTCGAGTAATTAATCCGCTAGGACAGCAAATTGATGGCAAAGGTGAAATAATTTGCGACAAATTCTATCCAATTGAAAAAATTGCTCCGGGAGTTATCACTCGACAGTCAGTGAATCAACCGGTGCAAACTGGAATCAAGGCGATTGATGCAATGATCCCAGTCGGGCGAGGTCAACGCGAATTGATTATTGGCGACCGCCAAACTGGAAAAACTGCCATTGCTATTGATGCCATCATCAACCAAAAAGGTCAAGATATGATTTGTATCTATGTAGCGATTGGACAAAAAGAATCTAAGATTGCTCGAATTGTGGCAGAATTGGAAAAGAAAGGCGCAATGGAATATACAACGATTGTTTTGGCTGGCGCATCTGATCCAGCGGCGTTTTCTTTTGTTGCTCCCTATTCTGGTTGCGCTCTTGGAGAATATTTTATGGACAAAGGCAAAGATGTTTTGGTTATTTATGATGATCTTTCCAAGCACGCTTGGGCTTATCGCCAAATTTCTTTAATTTTGAAACGACCACCAGGACGCGAAGCTTATCCAGGGGATGTTTTTTATTTGCATTCCAGACTTCTTGAGAGAAGTGCGAAGCTCAACAAAGATTTTGGTGGCGGATCAATCACAGCTTTGCCAATTATTGAAACACAAGCGGGCGATGTGTCAGCCTATATTCCCACAAACGTTATCTCAATTACTGATGGACAAATTTATTTGGAATCAGATTTATTCTACAAAGGAATTCGTCCAGCTTTGAATGTGGGACTCAGCGTTTCTCGTGTGGGATCAGCCGCGCAAACTAAGGCGATGAAAAAAGTGGCCGGAAAACTTCGTTTGGACTTGGCGCAATTTCGAGAATTGGAAGCTTTTGCCCAATTTGGATCTGACTTGGATGAAAACACGCGTCGCCAAATTGAACGTGGTCGGCGCACTGTGGAAATTTTGAAACAAGATCAATATGCTCCGATGCTGATGGAAAATCAAGTGGCTATTCTCTATGCTCTCACTAACGGATTTTTGGATGATGTAGCTGTGGAAAAGATAAAAGCCTGGGAAGCTGATTTCCAAAGATATATGGATTCTAGTGCTAAAGAAGTCTTGACTCTAATTGCGCAAATGAAAGAATTGACGGAAGATGTGGTGGCGAAATTAGAGAAGGCGATTAAAGAGTTTAAGGATATATACCAGAATGGGAATTAAAAAAAGGCTAAAGGCTAAATTTAAAATGCTAAATCAAATCTAAATTATCAAATTTTAAAAATTTTAATTTTATTTAGACTTTAGTATTTAGAATTTAGAATTATAAAATATATGGCTTCAGGTAAAGAAATTAAAAGACGAATAAAATCTATTCAAAATACTGGGAAAATTACTCGGGCGATGGAGATGGTGAGCGCGGCTAAAATGCGGCGGGCTATTTCAAGCGTGCTCGCAATTAGACCATATGCTCACAGCGCTTGGAGCGTTCTGACCAATCTAGCGCGTTCGTTTGAGCAAAATCAAGAAGGTCTTTTGGCAGTGCGCGAAGTGAAAAGTGTTTTGGCGATTGCCATCACATCAAACCGCGGACTCTGTGGATCATTTAACTCTCAACTGACCAAAAAAATCAAAGAAGAATTGGTGAGTCCGAAAAATTTGAAAATAAATCGAATCGGTACCAAAAAAATTGAATCAAAAATTACTGATGAAGAATTGAAAATTGATTTCATCACAGTTGGTAGAAAAGGTGAAAGTGTAATAAGAAGAACTGGCAAGGAAATTATTGCGTCCTTTAATGATCTAACTTATTTACCAAAATTTGAAGCCGTGCGAGCGGTGGGGAAGGTTGTGATTGACGACTATCTAGTCAAGAAATATGATAAGGTGGTTATTTTCTATACTGACTATGTTTCCGCGATAAAACAAGAAACAAAAGTGCGTCAGATTTTGCCACTTTCAAAGATTGATTTAGAAAAGCAAATGGCTGAGATGGATATTTTGGCCGAGCAGTATGGCTTGGCTAAACCAGCTTCTGAATATAAGGTTGAACCAAGTCCGGAGGAGGTTTTGGATTATATTATTCCGCGACTAATTGAAATGCAGATTTATCATGCCATCCTAGAATCGAATGCTTCCAAAGAATCCGCCCGAATGGTTGCGATGCGAAATGCCACAGATGCTGCCAATGAAATGGCTGATGGATTCACCCTAGCATATAATCAAATTAGACAAATGAAAATTACCCAAGAGATTGCGGAGATTTCAGCAGGGATGGCAGCGTTGGATAATTAGCTTTTAGCTGATAGCTTCTAGCTTTTAGAAAATTACAAATTAAAGAATTGTCATCCTGAACTTGTTTCAGGATCTCCGAAACCAAGTAAGAGATTCCGAAACAAGTTCGGAATGACACAATAGAAAAAGAAGTTCTTTGGAAAATTGAAAATAAAAAAAGCCATCAAATCTAGAAGTAGATGATGACTTTTGTGAGAGGTTGAAAAAAAAGCTGGCTTATTATCGTAGCCGAAAACCATTCAAGAAAAAGAAGATAAATTCCCTGCCCAGGAAATATAATAATCTTATTACTAGGGCAACTACTGGGACAACCCAAAATATTGAATGAAGAATCCTGGATATTACAGGTAAATCTTCAAGCCTATTTTCTTCTCCCCTTTCTCCTCCTCTGAATGTTCTTAAGCGTAGGTTGTCCATAGGAGAGAAGCGTACCTCTACCCCAGTCACAACCAATCCCACAAGAACATATCCCATTCCAATTACCAACCACAATAATGAATCCATAGAAACCTCCTTTTGAGTTGTTAAAAATACATTGATTTTCACTAACCTACTATTATACTCCAAATCAACTAAAAAGTCAAGCTTTAAATCCTAACCAGTGAATATTTGGCTAAAATAAAGCAAATAGCTAGTGATTAGAATTTAATAAATTATATAATTTGTCATTCCGGACTTGATCCGGAATCTAATAAGATCCTGAAACAAGTTCAGGATGACAGCATAGAAAATTTTATGAAAAACACAGGAAAAATCTCACAAGTAATCGGGCCGGTCGTGGATGTTGAATTTTCGGAAGAGTTGCCGAATATTTATGACGCGCTGGAAATAAAATTAACTCAGGAAGGGACTAAGTCCCCAAATGGGGACTTAGTCCCTAAAACGCTAGTTCTTGAAACCGCGCAACATTTGGGTGGAAACAGAGTGCGAACAGTGGCGATGGGTTCGACGGATGGACTTCGCCGTGGAATGGAAGTTGTTTCGACGGGCGCGCCAATTAGCGTGCCGGTTGGACAAGGAACACTGGGCAGGATGTTCAATCTTTTGGGCGAAACAATTGACGGAAAATCTGAAGCGGTCAAAGCGGAGAAACGATATCCAATTCATCGTGACGCGCCAAAGTTTGAAGATCAATCCACTAAGGCGGAAATTTTGGAAACTGGAATTAAAGTTGTTGACCTTATTTGCCCATTTATCAAAGGTGGAAAGGTGGGACTTTTTGGTGGTGCAGGTGTGGGAAAAACAGTGGTGATTCAAGAACTGATTCGAAACATTGCCCAAGAGCATGGTGGTTATTCAATTTTCGCCGGTGTGGGAGAAAGAACACGAGAAGGTAATGACCTCTATCACGAAATGAAAGAATCTGGAGTGCTCGACAAAACCGCGCTTGTGTTTGGACAAATGAATGAACCACCAGGGGCACGTCAACGCGTAGCTTTGTCTGCTCTGGCGATGGCTGAATATTTCCGTGACGACGAAGGCCGAGACGTTTTGTTTTTTATCGATAATATTTTCCGTTTCACGCAAGCTGGCTCAGAAGTGTCCGCACTTTTGGGACGAATTCCATCAGCGGTGGGATATCAACCAACACTCGCGGAAGAAATGGGAAGATTGCAAGAACGAATTACTTCCACCAAAAAAGGATCAATTACTTCTGTGCAAGCCGTTTATGTGCCAGCCGATGACCTAACTGACCCAGCCCCAGCCACAACTTTTGGTCATCTTGATTCAACCGTGGTGCTTTCGCGATCACTTTCTGAACTTGGAATTTATCCAGCCGTTGATCCATTGGATTCCAGTTCAACAATTTTGGATCCAAATATCGTGGGGCAAGAGCATTATGAAGTCGCTCGAGGCGTGCAGAGAGTTTTGCAAAGATACAAGGATCTTCAAGATATTATCGCAATCTTGGGAATGGAAGAATTGTCCGATGAAGACAAGGTGACAGTTTCCCGCGCACGAAAAATTCAAAAATTCCTTTCTCAACCATTTTTTGTAGCCGAACAATTTACCGGAACTGCCGGACAATATGTGAAACTAACTGATACTATCAAAGGCTTCAAAATGATTTTGGACGGACAGATGGATGAGGTGGCGGAACAAGACTTTTACATGAAGGGTGGAATTGAAGATGTAAAAAAAGTTTAATAAACCCAAATGTCAAAGCTCAAAGTTCAAATCAAATCCTAATGATTAAATTTTTTAATTTGAGCTTGATTTGAAATAATTTGGATTTTGAAATTTGAAATTAATTTTATGAGTTTACAAATCAAATTCAAAATAGTCACTCCCGAAAAAACCGTCTTTGAAGATGCTGTTGATCAGGCGACTTTGCCAACCACTGATGGAGAAATAACAATTCTACCCAATCACAGAAGTTATATTGCTAGTTTAAAACCGGGTGGTATTATGTTGAAAAAAAACGGAGAAGAATCTTTTGTTTGTATTTCCGGTGGTTTTATTGAATTTCATGGTAATGAGCTCGTTATTTTGGCTGATACAGCTGAACGAGCGGAAGAAATTGACTTGAAACGCGCTGAAGAAGCTAGACAGAAAGCTGAAGAACTCAAAAATCAAAGAGTCTCAATGGATGAAAATGAATATGCTCGCGTGGCTGCTGCTATTCAAAAGGAATCTGCCAGAATTCGCGTAGCGAGGAAGCATTATACAAGAATAGGTATGAAAATAGACTAAAATTTTCTTAGAAATAATAAAAACCTCCAAACAATTTAGTTTGGGGGTTTTTAGTATAAATTAACTAAATCTTTGTTTTCTTGAAATAAATGAAAAAATGAGATAGAATAGGAAAGTATTAAAAAACTTGTTTTATGGAGAAGTATAACCCCAAGGAAATAGAACCGAAATGGTCCCGCCAGGGCGGGATTTCGCTACGCTCAACGGATGGTTCTGATAGGTATAATCCTGATATTATTGAGAAGAAATGGCAGAAATTCTGGAGGGAAAACCCTGATAATTTTAGCGCTAAAAGTGACTCTGACAAGGAAAAAGCCTTTATCTTAGACATGTTTCCCTATCCGTCAGGCACTGGATTACACGTGGGGCATGTGGAAGGCTACACAGCAAGCGATATATATTCTCGTTATCAACGAATGAATGGTAAAAATGTTCTGCATCCGATAGGTTGGGACGCTTTTGGTTTACCGGCGGAAAATTATGCCATAAAAACAGGGGTTCATCCGAAAACCACAACCCAAGAAGCAGTTGAAACTTTTACGCGCCAGATGAATGCTGTTGGTTTTTCCTACGATTGGTCGCGCGAAGTTAATTCTTCAGATCCAGAATACTATAAATGGACACAGTGGTTGTTTCTTTTGTTTTATAAAAATGGATTGGCGTATAAGAAAAAAGCCAAGGTGAATTGGTGTCCGAAATGCCAAACAGTTCTTGCTAATGAGCAGGCGGAAAATGGCAAATGCGAGAGATGTGAGTCGGAAGTTATTCAAAAAGATCTTGAGCAATGGTTTTTCAAGATTACGGATTTTATTGAAGACAAAGGAAAAACTTCTGGATTATTAAATGGCCTGGAAAAAATTGATTGGCCAAATTCAACAAAATCATTGCAAAAAAATTGGATTGGAAAATCAGAGGGTGCGCAGTTCAAAATGCAAATTGAAAATACTGATAAGTTTATTGAAGTTTATACCACTAGAATTGATACTGTCTTTGGGATGACTTATGCGGTGGTGGCGCCGGAACATGAGATCCTGAAACGAGTTCAGGATGACATTAAGAATTTGGATGAAGTTGAAAAATATATCCAAGAATCAAAAAAGAAAACTGATCTTGATCGAATGGAAGCGAAAGTTAAGACCGGAGTAGAAATTAAGGGGATAAAAGTTATCAATCCATTTAATGGCGAGGCGTTGCCATTATTTGTAGCGGATTATGTTTTGTCGCAATATGGAACAGGAGCGGTGATGGCTGTGCCAGCGCATGACGAACGCGATTTTGAGTTTGCGAAGAAATATGATTTACCGATAAAAAACATCATTGATCCAGTTTTTTCTACGACTAATGGAGTTGATAAATTTCGAGAGGAAGAACCTGCTTTTAATAGGGATGCAATAACAGCTATCGTGAAGCACTGGGAAAAAGATGAGTATATTATTTTACAATGGAAAAAAGTTGATTGGAGAACTTTCATAACGGGCGGAATTGAAAAAGATCAAACAGCTGAAGAAGCAGCAAGAGCTGAGATTTTGGAAGAAACAGGATATAAAAACTTAAAACTAGTTAAAGAGATAATGAGATATCATAGCAAATTCTATCATGTTCCAAAAGATAGAAATCAGTTTGTTCACATGAGGACATTTTTATTCGAACTGGAGAATCAAGAGCGGGAAGAAATTTCTAAAGATGAAAAAGGAAATCATGATATAATGTGGATCAAAAAAGAGGATGTAGAAAAAATTGTTACACCAGAGTCACATAAATATATTTCTAATTTTTTGTTTAAAGAAGAGAATGCTTTCTGTGGAGATGGAATACTAAGTAATTCTGAAAAATATTCTGGCTTAACTTCCGAACAAGCGCGGGGAAAATTAATAGCTTGGTTAGAAGAAAATAATCTTGGCAAGAAAAAAATAAATTATAAACTTCGTGATTGGTTAGTAAGTCGTCAAAGGTATTGGGGGGCACCAATTCCAATTATATATTGTGAAAAATGTGGGGAGGTTGCAGTACCGGAAAAAGATTTGCCAGTAGTTTTGCCAGATGATGTGGATTTCAAACCGACCGGAGAATCTCCGCTCAAATATTCAAAGAAATTTCAGGAAGTGAAATGTCCGAAATGTGGAGGGGAAGCCAAGAGAGAATCTGACACAATGGACACTTTCGTTTGTTCTAGTTGGTATTATTTGCGCTACGCTGATCCTAAAAATGAAAAAGAATTTGCTTCGAAAGAAATGCTCAAATATTGGTTGCCGGTGGATCTTTATGTGGGCGGAGCGGAACATAGCGTGCTTCATCTTCTTTATGCCAGATTTTTCACCAAAGTTTTGCATAATTTGGGATACCTCAATTTTGACGAACCATTTTTGAAATTGCGTCATCAAGGAACGATTTTGGCAGAGGACGGAACAAAAATGTCAAAATCAAAAGGCAATGTAGTTAATCCAGATGATGTAGTGAAGGAATTTGGCGCCGACTCTCTTCGAATTTTTGAAATGTTTATGGGATCATTGGAAGACGCCAAGCCGTGGCAGACCAAGGGGATTGTGGGAGTGTATAGATTTTTGGAAAAAGTATATAAATTACAAACAAAGATTAGCGATCAGGGAACAGGAGACAGCAAGTTAAATAATCTAATTCATAAGACTATTAAAAAAGTTGGTAAAGATATTGAAGAAATGAAATTCAACACGGCCATAAGTCAATTAATGATTTTAGCTAATGCGCTGGATAAGGAAAAAGAAATAAGCTTGATACATTATACTTTATACTTACTACTACTTAGCCCTTTTGCACCTCATCTTTCAGAAGAATTGTGGAATAAATTAGGTAATCACCGCCAAGGCGGGACAAGTAAGAATTCTATTTTCAAAGAAAAGTGGCCTGCATATGATCCAGAAATGATTAAGGACGAAGAAATAGAACTCATTATTCAAATTAATGGAAAAGTGCGTGATAAGATAACTGTGAGCGCTGATATCTCCGAAGAGGAAGCGAAAAAGATTGCACTTGAAAGAGAAAAAGTTAAGAATCATATTGCAGAAAAAGAAATTAAAAAAGTTATATTTGTGAAGGGGAGGTTAATTAATATAGTCATAAGTTCATAAAGTTAAAAGTTCGTAAAGTTCATAAAGAACTTAAGAAGATAACTTTTTACTTTATAACTTGCAACTTTATAAACTCAATTTTATGCAAGCAGTTATACTCGCGGCGGGTCGGGGGAAGAGAATGGGAAATTTGACAACGGCAACAACTAAGCCGATGCTCAAAATCAAAGGTAAACCAATTTTGGAGCACAAAATAAAGGCATTGCCGAAAAAAATCAAAGAGATTATTTTTATCGTGGGTTATCGAAGCGAGGATATAATTCGTCACTTTAAAAGATATTACAATGGTCGAAAAATTATTTATGTTTTTCAAACTAATCTAAATGGCACTGGTGGAGCCGTTCACTTGGCCAAGAGTGTTCTTAAGGATAAATTTTTAGTAATGATGGGTGATGATTTGTATACTAAAAAAGACTTGAATAATCTCTTGAAGCATGACTTGGCAATTTTGGGTTTTGAAGTCGATGACCCTACTAAATTTGGCGTGATTAAGACAAATAGAAATGGTACACTGGATGAAGTGATAGAAAAGCCAAAAACAAAAAAATATAAACTAGTTGCGACTGGTGTGTACATACTAGATAGAAGATTTTTTGATTATAGTTTAGTTTCAATTGGTAACGGAGAATTTGGGTTGCCACAAACTATAGCTAAAATGGCAAAGGACCATAAAATAAAAGTGGAGAAGGCTACGCATTGGCATGCCATTGGTAATCCTGATGATTTGAAAGAAGCCGAAAAAGTTTTGCATAAATTCGTGTAAAAACATAAAACAAAAATATGAAATTATTTGGCACTGATGGAATTAGAGCTTTGGTAAATGAAGAAATAATGAGTCCAGAAATGGGAGTTAAAATGGGAATAGCTCTTGTTTTATATTGTCAAAAAAGAAATGCGCCTCTCAAAATTGTCATCGGACGAGACACGCGAGAGTCGGGTGTGATGTTGGAAGAAGCGATAATTTGCGGAATAATTTCTATGGGTGGAACGGCCGTTTTGGCAGGAATAATTCCAACTCCTGGTGTGGCCTATTTAGTTGGCGAAGAAAAGGCTGGCGCAGGAATAGTAATTTCTGCTTCACATAATTCTTTTGAATATAATGGGCTAAAGCCGTTTAATGCTGACGGCACAAAACTTACTAATGAACAAGAATCGGAGTTGCAAAAATATATCTTGGAAGAATCGACAAAAAAAATAGGGGAAGATTTTGTTTTAGGACAAAAAACAATTTTGACTGAGGCTAAAGAAAAATATGCAAATTTTCTCCTAAGCAAAGTTTCTAATTTAGAATTAGGAAACTTAAAAATAGTTTTAGATTGTGCCAATGGAGCGACATATGAAATAGCTCCAGTGGTATTTGATAAAAAAGCAGAAGTTTCCGAAGTTCTTTTTGCTGCTCCAAACGGAAAAAATATCAACAGTAATTGCGGTTCGCAACACATTGAAACACTCAGGAAAAAAGTCATTGAAAAGAAAGCTGATCTTGGTTTGGCTTTTGATGGCGATGGGGATAGGCTGATCGTAGTTGATGAAAAAGGCAATGCGCTTAATGGTGATCGGATAATTTATCTTATCGCCAAGATGATGCAAGAAAAAGGAGAATTAAGAAGTAATGCCGTTGTCACAACAGTTATGAGTAATATTGGATTTATCAGTAGTCTAAAAAAGCAAGGAATCGGACATTTTGCCGTTGGCGTGGGTGATCGGCAAGTGTCACAAGAGATGAAAAAAAGAGAGATTGTTCTTGGAGGGGAAGAATCAGGACACATCATTATGTCTAATTTTCAACCGACAGGTGATGGAATGGCTTCGGGACTGATGTTGATTTCGGCTATAAATTATTTCAAGAAAAATTTGTCCGAATTAGTTCGCGAGATAGTTTTGTTTCCAAAAATTTTGGTCAATGTTGTTGTTAAAAGCAAGCCGGAATTGAAATCTATTTCGGAAATTATGGAAATTATAAAAAAGATAGAAAATATTTTGGGAGAAAATGGAAGAGTGTTAGTGAGATATTCTGGTACAGAAAATTTGTGTCGAGTTATGATTGAAGGAAGAGATAAGGAGGAAATCAAAAACTATGCTGATCAAATTGTGAAAGTTATAAATAAGCATCTGGGTTGAAAATTCACCCCAGTGGAATACGGACTTATAAAATAATCAAAATAAAATTAAATTTATTTTTTAATATCACCTTGGGTTTAATATATTATTATTCCACGGGGTAAAAAATTTATGTGCGGAATAATTGCTTATATTGGAAAACAAAAAGCGGTGCCGATTTTATTGGAAGGGCTCAAGCAACTGGAATATCGCGGTTATGATAGCGCGGGAATTTCAGTTATACAAAACGAGAAAATAGTAACTCTAAAAGCGGTGGGTAAGGTGGTGGAATTGCAAAATAAAATTGGAGCACAAGATTTTCTCGGGAAAATTGGTATCGCTCATACTCGCTGGGCGACGCATGGCAAGCCAAGCGACAGAAATTCTCATCCGCATGGGGATTGCGAGAGTAATATTTTTTTGGTGCATAACGGAATAATTGAAAACTATCAAGAGCTCAAAAAAATACTTCAAAAGAAAAAACATAAATTTGTCTCTGAAACTGATTCGGAAGTTTTGGTCCATCTCATTGAGGAATTTAACAAAAAACTGGACTTTAAAAAATCGGTGCTAGAAGCGCTGAAGCTCGTTCGCGGAACATATGGTCTGGCGATTATAAATAAAAATGAGCCGGATAAAATAATTATTGCCAGAAATGGTTCGCCTTTGATACTTGGAATTGGCAAAGATGAATTTATCGTAGCTTCAGACGCCAGCGCTATTGTGCGTCACACTGACAAAGTAATTTATCTGGATGATGGAGAGATGGCCGAGATTAGGCAAAATGGTTTTGAAATTAGCAATATTAAAAATAAAATTGTTAGCAAGGAAATTTCTAAATTAAATTGGACACTAGAGGAATCGAAAAAGGGAGGATTCGATCATTTTATGCTCAAGGAAATATTTGAACAACCGGAAGTAATCGCCAATGGCCTTCGGGGAAGAGTGGAGCATTTTTTGTCAGAAAATAATTTTCCAATCCTGGGTGGTTTGCGTCCGATAGAAAAAAGACTTCGAAAAATAAAAAAAATTATCATTGTGGCTTGTGGCACTTCCTATTATTCCGGACTAGTTGGTGAATATATGTTAGAAGAATATGCCGGCATTCCAACGGAGGTGGAATATGCCAGTGAGTTTCGTTATCGAAAACCAATATTGGATTCTTCGACGGCGGTGGTAGCTATTTCTCAATCAGGTGAAACTGCTGACACCTTGGCCGCCATTCGTGAGGCAAAAAACAAAGGAGCGCTGACTTTGGGAATTGTGAATGTGGTTGGATCGACGATTGCACGCGAAACTGATGCAGGAACACACACACTATCTGGCCCTGAAATTGGAGTGGCTTCAACCAAAGCTTTCACTACGCAACTTGTAGTTTTAGCGCTGTGGACTTTGATGTTTGGGCGACAAAGAGATATGTCAAATGTGATGAGTGAAAGAATCGCAGAGGAGCTAAAAAATATGCCGAAATTAATTGAAGGAATTTTGAAAAAATCCAAGGAGATAAAAAAGATTGCTAAAAAATATTCGAGCGCTAAGGATTTCTTGTATTTGGGCAGAAAATATAATTTCCCAATTGCCCTGGAAGGAGCTTTGAAGATAAAAGAAATTTCCTACGTGCACGCTGAAGGCTATGCGACAGGAGAAATGAAGCACGGACCAATTGCACTAATTGACGAAAACTTCCCTTCAATTTTCATCTGCCCGAAAGATAGCGTTTATGAAAAAAATATTTCCGGTATGCAAGAAATAAAAGCGCGCGGTGGAAAAATAATTGCCATTGCCACAGCTGGTGATAAAGAAATTGGGAAAATTGCCGATGATGTAATTTATATTCCAAAAACCTTGGAAATGCTCACACCTTTTATCTCGGTTATCCCACTACAACTTTTTGCCTATTATTTTGGTGTCGCCAAAGGGTATGATGTGGACAAGCCGAGAAACTTAGCCAAATCAGTGACGGTGGAATAATTATGGATATCACTTCAATCAAAAACACTCGAGAATTTTTTTGGACGAATCATTCGAAATATAAACTTCTTCAATATGGCTTGAGTCCGACGGCAGTCAAAAGTGTTATCAGGCGACCTGATCGGACTGAAACCGGCATTGCGCCTAAAACTACGGCAGTGATGAAAAGAAAAGATTCGAAGAAAACTAAGAAAGAGGTTTGGGTGATGATTCAGAAACAAGGAACAAGGAACAAGAGACAAGAAACAAACGAAAAAAATACATCAAAGACAAAAATTATATCGACGTGGATTTATCCGGGGGTGAGTCCGAAAGGGAAGGATATTTATGTACCGGAGGATACTTGGAATGAAATAGAAAACTAACAACTGTCATTCTGAGCGGAGCGAAGCGGAGTCGAAGCCTGCCTGCCGGTAGGCAGGAATCTACTAAATGGTAGTGCTGGTAGTATAAAAAAGTAGATCCTTCACTGCGTTCAGGATGACATGAAATTTTATCAATAAAATTTATTTAGGCTTTATCTAAGGTAAAAAATATATGGAATACTTATGAATATCCAAAAAATCGAACAAATTTTAAAAGATCAGAAACAACCTAAATTTCGTTTGGGGCAGATAAAAAAGGCCGTCTATCAAGATGGGATTTCGAATTTTTCGGAAATTTCGACGATTCCGAAAGAGTTGAGAAGCGTTTTGGAAAAAGAAAGAGTGCTTTCTTTTGAGGTGGAAAAGGTTTTGGTTTCAAAGGACGGAAATTCAGCTAAAGCGCTCGTGAAACTAAATGATGGAAACAAAATTGAAACAGTTTTGATTTCGCCTAAAACTGATATTTGGTCAGTCTGCATTTCTTGCCAAGTTGGTTGTCCGATGAATTGCGCTTTTTGCGCGACAGGGCAAACTGGCTTCAAAAGAAATTTGACGGCCGAAGAAATTGTCGATCAGGTTTTGTTTTGGAAGGGGTGGCTTCTGGGGACTAAGTCCCCAATTGGGGACTTAGTCCCCAGAAGAGTTTCTAATGTTGTTTATATGGGGATGGGGGAACCGTTTTTGAATTGGGAAGAGGTTTTAGAAAGTTTGAAAATATTGTCGGATCCTAAAGGCATGAGTTTTGGTTCGCGTTCAATTTCAATTTCGACGGTGGGAATTCCTGGCGGGATAGAAAAATTGACCGAAGATTTTCCACAAGTGAATTTGGCGGTGTCGCTTCATTTTCCACAAGATGAAAACAGAGACGCGTTTATGCCAGCTAACAAAAATTTAAGTTTGGAAAAACTGAAAATCGAGTTGGAAAAATATTTCCAAAAATCTAATCGTAAAGTTTTCTTGGAATATATTCTGTTTTCTAGGCTTAATGACTCCGAGAAAGATGCTAAGAATTTATTAGGATATATTAAGTCTTTCGAAAAACCGCAACTCTTGCATGTGAATTTGATTCGATATAACTCTTCGAGCAATAATCAAGAAACAAGAGACAAGAAACAAAAAATAACAAAAGCAGATAAATTCGTTTCTTCTAGTTCTGAACAGGCGATAAAATTTAGAAATTATCTACTTGAGAATAAAATTAACTGTACGATCAGAAGAAGTCTTGGTGCAGACATCGAAGGGGCTTGTGGACAATTAGCAGGAAAAAAATAATTTTTTATACTATTGTATTCTAGTATACGGTAGTATTTTCTAAATCCTTTTTCAGACCCTTAGGGTCTATAAATTCTTGACCCCAAGGATCTGAAAAGTCAGATTGCCTAATTTCCTTTTTTGGCGTAGAATAAAGATTGCAAAATATGGAAGAAAAAAAGGCGAAAAAAATATTAGATGATATTAACTTTCCGGCGGATTTGAAAAAAACTTCGCCAGAAAAATTGCCGGAACTTTGCGAAGAAGTCCGCAATTTTTTGATTGAGAGCGTTTCGCAATCCGGCGGACATTTTGGTTCAAATCTTGGGGTGGTGGAGCTCACAGTGGCTCTGCATTATATTTTTGATACCCCGAAAGACATTTTGATTTGGGATGTGGGCCATCAAGCTTATCCGCATAAAATGCTTACGGGGCGAAAAGATAAATTACATACAATTAGAAAATATGGAGGACTGGCGCCGTTTCCCAAAAAAACTGAAAGTGAATACGATGCTTGTAGTGTTGGTCACACTAGCACTTCAATCAGTTCTGCTACTGGCATGGCGATTGCCAACAGACACAAAAAAAATGCTCCACAAATAGTGGCGGTGATTGGGGATGGCGCACTGGCTGGCGGAATGGCTTTTGAAGCGTTAAATCACGCGGGGGATGTTGGTGCGGATATGTTAGTGGTGCTAAATGACAATAAGATGTCGATTTCGCCAAACGTAGGAGGTTTGGAAAAATATCTCACAAAAATAATTTCCTCATCTTCCTTTGTGAGTGCGCGTGAAAAAGGACGGAAATTTTTCAGTCGAGTTCCGATCTTGGAAAAATTTTTGCGTCTAGCAGAAAAACAAGCTAAGGGAATGTTGGTGCCTTCTACGCTTTTTGAACAATTAGGTTTTGAATATTATGGGCCAATTGATGGACATGATGTGAAAAATTTGGTTGAGGTTTTGGGAAATCTAAAAAAGATTAGAGGCCCAAAATTTTTGCATGTAGTGACGACAAAGGGCAAGGGATACAAGCATGCAGAAAGGGATGAATTTTCTTTGCACGCGGTGGCGCCTTTTGATTTAGAGACTGGCAAAAAAAATGGAATTAGCGCCAAAAAAATAACTTACTCAGATGTTTTTTCTGATTGGATTTGTGAGAAAGCCAAAAAAGATGAAAAACTTCAGGCGATTACGCCGGCGATGTGTGAGGGTTCAGGTCTTTCGCAGTTTCGAAAATTTTTCCCCAAGCGTTTTCATGATGTGGGAATTGCCGAGCAACACGCCGTCACTTTTTCGGCTGGTCTTTCCGCGCAAGGAGCTAAGCCAGTTGTTTCAATTTATTCTTCTTTTTTGCAAAGAGCTTATGATCAAATTATCCATGACGTGGCTTTGGAAAATATGGATGTGCTTTTTGCGATTGATAGGGCTGGTGTTGTTGGGCCAGATGGCGCCACGCATAACGGGAGTTTTGATCTTTCATTCCTTCGAGCAGTTCCAAATTTGGTCATTATGACGCCATCTTCGGAAAATGAATGTTTTGCTATGTTGAATGCTGGATATAAGTATAATGGGCCGGCTGTGGTGCGTTATCCTCGAGGAGGCGGAAGCGGAAAATATAATCAAGAAAAATATAATAAACTGGAAATTGGCAAAGCGAAAATTGTTCGCTCTGGGAAAAA
This sequence comes from Candidatus Moranbacteria bacterium UBA2206, assembly GCA_002328565.1. Taxonomy (GTDB): domain Bacteria; phylum Patescibacteriota; class Minisyncoccia; order Moranbacterales; family UBA2206; genus UBA2206. The sequence continues at coordinate 20,180 of DCUU01000067.1, read as the reverse complement.
AGTGGCGATTTTGTCTTTTGGCACACTACTGGAAAATTGCAAAAAAACTGCCGAAGCTCTAGATGCGACCCTGGTGGACATGCGATTTGTCAAACCTTTAGACGAAGAAATGCTGAAAAAATTATCCGAGACGCATAAATATTTTGTCACTATTGAGGATAATGTCATTGCCGGTGGAGCAGGCAGCGCGGTCAATGAATTTTTAGCTAAAGAAGATTTGAAAGTTTCAATTAGAAATATGGGTCTTCCCGATAAATTCCTCGAACACGGAACCCGCGAAGAACTTCTCAAGGAAGTTGGCTCGGATGAAGATGGTATTTTGGAATCAGTTAAAAGTTTTATTTTATAAATCCAAAATGTTTTAGGGCTGGTAAGATATTTGGCGCAAGGTCTTGTGGAAGATTTTCGATATCTAACCAATCCCATTTTCGAATGTCTTCTCCCGGAATTATTTCGCCAATTCTCTTGGCTAAAAAATGAACTAGAATGACATCAAGATTCCCCTCGGGGGTTTCTTTTTTTGTGTGAAGTAAGAATGGTTTTTCATCCAAGATTTCAATTTCAATTCCCATTTCTTCCTTGACTTCGCGTCGGGCATTTTCAATTAGATCTGTTTGAAAATCTTCCACTCTTCCTCCGCAAAATTTCCAGAAAGTTGTGTCTCCATGTTGATTAAGAAGAACCTTGTTATTTTCTACGATCACTGGACCAGATGCGATGATTATTTTTGGCATATTTTTTAAAATTAATTATTACAAAATTATTATGGAAAAACAAATTTTAAACTCAAACATTTGAAAAATGGTAAGGTTGATATGAATAAAAGCAAAATTATAAATGAGAGAAGGAGATATAGTGCAGTTTCTTTGAGAGGCTGAATGGTCTTTTTCTCTGGGGCGTCTAATATTTTTGGAATAGCTGATAGGAATATCGGTAGAGCAAAAATCTGTATTACAAAAAAAGTGCACCATATCGATGGGCTACTAGCACACACATTTAATGAAAATTTTGAATATCCCCATAGGGTGTATATTGCACTTAAGACAAAAGAAATATCAAGAGTGGTCAGTAGGTAGGTGATGATTAATTTTTTCGCAGTATCATTTTCGAGTAATTTACGACCTTGTAAGGCGCAAATATGGAAATATATAAACAATAACATCCAAGCTGAAGCCCAAATAAAAATTGAATTATGTTTAAGAAAAAAACTAAACTGTTCAAATGACATCTTAATAAGAAAGGCATGTACGGCTACGCCACCAATAACTAATAGGGCAAAATTACTTCGAAGATTTCTGTTCAACATTACTTCTAGCGAGCGAATGAAAAAATACATTGACGATATCGAAATAATTAGCCCAATTTTATAGACAGCTTGGTTTTGGGTTAGTAATGATAAGAACTCAAATATTTGATGACCGCCAATAAGAGCGAAGGCGATAAGTATGTTTTTCAAAAAAGGCATCAGCCACTTTTTTTGTATACTTTTATATTTTATTGAAAACCAAATATAATAAGCAAGACTTGATATCCAAATAGTTGAACCTGTCGCCAATTGAACTTCTTTACTGTAGCACATAGTAATGTTGAAATTTTTTAAATTTAATTGTAGATTATTTATCCTAGAAAGTATAGTATTTTTTTCTTGGGACGATTGAGGATATTTTTAAATTATAACTTCTTCATCATATAATTATCTTTCAATTTATATCCCAATTTTCGATAATATCCGCGGACGCCGACGCCTGAAATTACTGCAATTTTTTTGAGGCCAAATTCTACGCGGGCAATCTTTTCAGCTTCTTGAATCAACTTTTTTCCAAGACCGATGTGTTGAGGGGAAATATTATCTTTTTGATTGATCTGATTCATTTTACCATAAGTATGCACTTCTCTTATTATAGCAGAATTTTTTAGAATATTTGGGACTATGCTTTTTTGGTTATTTATTCGTAGACGTAAAAGTGCGAAAAGTTTTGACCTATCTTGATTAGTGTATTCTAAAAATATTTCTTGGCCATTACTAGCAGGATAATCAATACGATTAAAAATTATTTTTTCTTTGAGACTATAATCGGATCGCACTTCACGACAGCGAATGCAAGGGCAAGTGGAATTTTTGGCAATTAGTTGGCGGAGATTGGAAACTTTTGGTCCAGCGAGAATAGAACTTTCGGGCACATCGCGCACCAGGCGAGAGATGCGAACATAAGGTGGAATAATTTCATTTTTGACGCGCAGGATAAATTTTTCAAAACTTTTGTCGGTGAGCGCTTTATATTTTCCTGCTTTCCATATTTTGTACAGTGGACTTTGTTTTATTACCACAGTCGGATAAATCTTGAGCATATCCGGTTGGAAACTTTGGTTAGAAAAAAGTTCTTGAAACATTTGAAAATCTTTTTTGATGTTGGAACCAAGTAGTCCTGGCATAATATGATAGTTGATTTTGAAACCAAAATCTTTGAGAAGTTTTGTAGCCTCGATAGTTTTTTGGACATCGTGTCCGCGTTTATTTTTTTTCAAAATATCATCAAAGATACTTTGCACCCCGAGTTCCACTCGAGTGCATCCGAGATTCCTAAAATTAATCAATTCTTCCGAGTCGATATAATCCGGTCGCGTTTCCAGTGTCAGTCCAACAATTCTATGCTTAGCTGTCTCATTTTTCTTTTGTTCTATTTTTAACTTTTCTTCTATTCTGTTATATGTTTCATGCTTCATGCTACATGATTTAGGGTAATCATTGCAAGCACGGGAACACTCTAGAATAAATTTATTTTGATAACTTTTTGGCAGATAGGAAAAAGTTCCACCCATCACGATAATCTCTATTTTGTCAGTTTTGTGACCGTTGAGCTCTAGGGCGTGAATTCTTCTTTGCACTTGAAGATAAGGATTAAACTTAGCAGAAATAGCCCGCATCACCGCCGGTTCATTTGAAAGATAGCTCTTAGGCATTTCTTTCTCGGTTGGGCAATAGATGCATTTTCCTGGACAAGGATAACTTTTGGTAAGCACTGCCACCACGGCCACGCCAGAATCGGTGCGAATTTTTTTGCTAAAAAGAGCTTTTTCTAAATTGAGATTGCGCTTGATTTTTTTTTCGAGAATCATTTTTTCATAAAGTTCACGAATATCGGCGTTGGTTGGAAGAGGTAGCCCCAATTCTTTACAAATTTCTTTTTTGCGTTTCAAAAAGAGCTCAGGATTTGAAATCTTGGTTTGGGTTGCTAGTTTTATGAAATTGTCATAGGATTTAAGCATGGGGATGGGTTGGGTTAATTTAATTTTTGTAATTTGAAAAAAATAAACTTGAATGCGCATTTTTTTGCTAAAATTTTCCTAAGTCGACGGCTGGTACGAAAAATTTTAGAAAAAATCCGCATTCTTCGAGCAATAATTTTTTTCAAATTATAAAAATTAAATTAATAAGAGAAGAAAAAAAAGAAAATTTTAATCATTCAATTTATTTATTATGGAGATGGAAGACAGAATTTTAAAAGACATTGAAAACGGTTATGATTTAATGGCGGATAAGTTTTCTGGTACTAGGAAGCATTTTTGGCCTGGTTTTGATTTTGTTCTAGAGAATATTAAAAATTCGGATAAGGTTTTGGATTTTGGTTGTGGCAATGGACGTTTTTTGGAAATGGTGAAAGACAGGAAGCTTGAATATTTCGGCGTGGATGTTTCACAAAAACTGATTGATATCGCCAAGGAGAAATATGCAAAAGAGGGGGTTAGTTTTCAAAAAATATCCAGTTCGGACATTCTACCATTTCCTGACAATTTTTTCAACAGTGTCGTGTCTATTTCAGTTTTTCATCATTTTCCTTCTGGTCACGCGCAAAAGATGGCCAAAGAAATTTATCGCGTGACAAAGCCTGGAGGAATAATCATAATTAGCGTTTGGAATTTATGGCAAAAGAAATATTGGAAATATTGGCTGAGTCCAAAAGCTCTTTGGAAAAAAGACATCATCATTCCTTTTAGAAATAACCAAGATGAAATCTTTAATCGTTTTCATCATATGTTCAGAAAAAAAGAATTGAAAAAACTTTTTAGAAATGCTGGTTTCCAAATCGAAAAATCTCTTGTGCTTAACAAGAAGAATATTGTTATAATAGGTAAAAAAAGATAACTTTTGTGCCTCGAGAGAGACTCGAACTCTCAAGGGATTGCTCCCACGCGATTTTGAGTCGCGCGCGTATACCAATTCCGCCATCGAGGCTTATTTATATTATTTTGTCATACGATACATTTGTAGTATAATAGACTTATCCCAGTACCATTGATTTTATCAATAAAGTATTGATTTGTAAATAAAGAAGAATAAAAAAATAGATCCCAATTCCTAATATAATTTATGGTACGGGACAAGTAGATTATGGCAAAGATTATTTCATTAGTCAACCAAAAGGGCGGAGTGGGCAAAACCACCTCAGCCATTAACCTAGCAACCTATCTGGCGGAGCTGGGCAAGTTTGTTTTGCTCGTGGACCTTGATCCACAGGGGAATGCTTCTTCGGGGCTGGGATTAAATGTCAGAGAAATTGAAAAGAGTCTCTATCATTCAATGATACTTGGAGAACATCCATCGAAAATAATTATGCGTACCGAAACTTTTGGTCATGATTTGATTCCCGCCTCGCAAGATTTGGCCGGAGCGGGGATTGAGCTGGTGCATTTGGATAATCGCGAGTTTCGACTATATAATGTTCTGCGGGAAATTCGAACTAATTATGATTATATTATCATTGATTCTCCGCCAAGCCTTGGACTTCTTACGATTAATGGTTTGGTAGCCAGCGATGAAATTATTATTCCCGTGCAAACTGAATATTTTGCTTTGGAGGGGCTTAGTCAACTTCTAAATACAATCAATCTCATCAGGGAGAATCTTCAACCCAAGCTTAAGGTTATGGGTGCACTTCTCACGATGTATGACAAACGAAATCGTTTGGCGCGTCAAGTAGTCAAAGAAGTGCAAGATCATTTTCCGGGTCATGTTTTTGATAGTGTTATCCCTCGTTCAATTCGTTTGGCGGAAGCTCCAGGCTTTGGCAAATCAATTCTGAGTTTTGATTCGCTTTCCAAGGGCGCGAGGGCTTACAAAAATCTAGCCAGAGAAATAATTGAATTGGATAAAAATAATAATAAAAAAGATTTTTCAGTGTAAAAACAAAATAAATTTTAAATTTACAATTTTAAATTTTAAATGAATTTTAAATTACTAAATGATTAATTTGAAAATTTAATCATTTGGATTTGATTTAAAATTTCAAATTTAGCCTTTAAAATTATATCAATATGGTTCAGAATTATGGTTTGGGTCGAGGATTGTCTTCGCTTATTCCTCAAAAATCAAAAAAAATCGATAAGCCGGCAGAAGATTTCAATTATTTTGGCGCTTCCGGAAAACCAATCACAAATGTTTTCGAAGAGAAAAATAGTATCGAAGAAATTGAAATTTCAAAAATTGTGCCTAATCCCTATCAGCCACGGACGGTTTTTGATGAAACTAAATTATCTGAATTGGCTGATTCGATAAAGGAACATGGGATAATCCAGCCGATTGTGGTGAGTAAATCGGGTGGGCAATATCAAATTATCGCTGGGGAGCGGCGTTTTCAAGCGGCTAAAATTGCCGGTCTTTCTGTTGTGCCAGTAATCTTGCGAGAAACGAATGATCAACAAAAATTAGAACTGGCTATTATTGAAAATATTCAACGCCAAGATTTGAATCCAATTGAAGAAGCCAAATCATATTTGAAACTTACCAACGAATTTGCTTTGACACAAGAAGAGACGGCAAAAAAACTGGGAAAAAATCGAAGTTCCGTGGCCAACAAAGTTCGACTTTTGAATTTGCCCATTGAAATTCAGAAAGCTCTAATAGAAGGAAAAATTACGGAAGGACATTGTAAATTACTTTTGGCTATTCCTAACCCAGAAAAACAAAGAGCTTTTTATGAACTCATAATCAAAAATGGTTTGACTGTGCGTCAAACGGAAGACAAAACCAAAGAAGTGACCGTGCACTCCCACAAAAGAAACATTATTGTTGACCCGGAAACCAAAAGCTTGGAAGATGAACTAATCGGCATTCTTGGTACTAAAGTTAAAATCAAAAAATCCGGTGGCGGTGGGCAGATTGTGATCGAATATTATTCCAAAGAAGAATTGAATAATATTTTAGGGAAGATAAAATAATTCGATGTTAGAAAGAATTATTCAAGTAGCTTTTGAATTTTATGAGAAAGTTATTGGCGTGTATTGGCCGGCTTATTTTTTGTGGCTCACAGAAAAACTAAGTGGAGCAGAACCATTTTTCGTGCTTTCAGTTTCAATTTTTTTGATTTTTGCTTTAGTAATCTATGTTTGGTTTCGTAATCGCAACGCTTGAGTTTTTAATACGTATTAAGATAAGTATTTAATTACGTAATTAATTACTTGCATAGATTGGAAATATAAGAATCCGCTTCATTGGCGGATTTTTTTGAGATTTCTAAAAAGCTAAAAGCTAACACCTAAAAGCTATTTTAAATCATCCCTTCTTTTTTCATAAATTTCTTGATGTGTGATTTGGCGGCGGAGGTTTTGACGAAGTTGAGCCAGCCTCGGCTGGGATTTTTGTGATCTCTGGAAGTGATTATTTCGATAACTTCGCCATTTTTAATTTTATAATCTAAGGGAACCATTTTACCATTGACTCGAGCGCTCATTGCTCGATGGCCGATTTCACTGTGAACCTTGTAGGCAAAATCAATGGGAGTGGATTCCTCTGGAAGATCAATGATATCGCCTTGCGGAGTGAAAGCAAAAATGTGATTTTTGAAAAAATCAATCTTGAGACTTTCGATGAGTTCCTTATCGTCTTTGCCGAGTTCATTTTGCCATTCGCGCAATTGTTTCACCCAGGCAATTTCTTTTTCTGGAACTTTAGCTTTTTCGCGGAAGAAGAAATTTCTGAACCCTTTTTTCTTTTCAGAATATATCCAATGAGCGGCAATTCCAAATTCTGCCTCATCGTGCATTTGCTTGGTACGGATTTGAATTTCCAAAAAATTTCCAGCTGGTCCAAAAATTGTAGTGTGAATGGATTGATAACCATTGGGTTTTGGTAAAGATATATAATCCTTGATGCGCCCAACTAGCGGGCGATATTTTTTATGCACAATGCCTAATGTTTCATAGCAATTTACGATTTCTGGTACAATAATTCGAATGCCGGCGAGATCATAAATTTTGTCGATATTCATATCGTGTTTTTTGAGTTTTTGAAAAAGACTGTAGAAATGTTTAGAACGGCCGTAAATATCCAGAACAGTTATTTTTTCCTTAGTTAATTCTTTTCGGATGTCAGCAATCATAATGTCGATATATTTTTTCATTTCTTCTTTTTCTTCGGCTAGTATCTCAGAAACATATTGATAATTTTCTTTGTCCAGAAATTTAAAAGCTAAATCTTCCAAGCGAACCTTAACCTCTCCAATTCCCAAGCGATTGGCAATTGGCGCAAAAACTTCCAAAGTTTCTCTAGCAATACGCTCCTGCTTTTCCGGTGGCAAGCTTTCCAAAGTTTCCATGTTATGCAGTCGGTCAGCTAATTTAATGAGCACAACTCGGATATCTTCAGCCATAGCTAGAAACATTTTGCGAAGATTTTCTAAATAGTTTTCTTCTTTTGTGCCGCGCAATTTTATCTTTCCAAGTTTTGTCACTCCATCAACCATCTTGGCGATTTCTGACCCGAATTTTTTTTCTATTTCTTCTGATGTGACCTGGGTATCTTCCGGCACATCATGCAAGAGTCCGGCGGAAATTGTTTTTGAGCCCATACCTATTTTGGCTAAATTTAGGGCAGTGTGCAGGGAGTGTTGGATATAATCTTCTCCAGATTTTCTCTTCTGGCCAGCATGGGCGGACAGGGCTGTTTGATAAGCACTTCTAATTAACGCTTCTCTTCGAGCGTCAATGTTTAATTTAGCATTTTTTATTACGTCTTCAATGGTTATCATAAATTACGAATTTAAACTAATATATAGCTAATTTTACAAATATAGGACTTATATGGCGTATTACATTTAATTAGGGTTTTCTTTTTCGAAATCACATTCCTTGGTGGAGCATTTTATCTTATTTTTTGCGGCGAAAACTAAAAGGCCTTTGCATTTAGGGCAAAGCTCCCCATTGGGTTTGTTCCAAATAGCGAAATCGCATTTAGGATAAGTATTACAACCATAAAAACTGCGCCCGCGTTTGGATTTTCGTTCGATAATATCTCCTTCACCACATTTTGGACATTTGACTCCAGTTTTATTTTCAATTTTCTTGATATTTTTGCAATTAGGGTAGGCCGAGCAACCCAAGAACATTCCAAATTTTCCTCTTTTTATAACCATTGGCGCACCGCAAAGTTCGCAAGCCTCTTTGCCATTTTCTTTTTCAATGCCTTCCTCAATCTTTTTTTCATCCTCTGTTTTTTCAGTGTGCTTACAATTAGGATAATTTGAACAAGCCACAAATTTTCCAAAGCGACCAAATTTCACGATCAAATCTCCGCCACATTCCGGACAACTTGTCCCAAGTTTTTCTTGAAAACTTTCTTTGGTCACTTCCTTGGTTTTTTCTTTGAGATTTTTGTGAAAAGGCACATAGAAATCCTTGATTACGGGCACCCATTCTTTTTTCCCTTCGGCAATTTCATCTAAATCTTCTTCCATTTTGGCAGTAAATTTATAATCAACAATTTGGGAAAAATGCTCTGCTAAAAGATCGCTCACGACAAAGCCGATTTCTAAGGGAAAGAGCTTTCTGTTTTCATCCTTTTCTACATATTTTCTGTCGATGATAGTAGAAATAGTTGGCGCATAGGTAGATGGTCGGCCAATCCCAAACTCTTCCATTGTTTTAATAAGCGCAGCTTCGCTGTAACGAGCAGGTGGAGCAGTGAATTTTTGTTCAGGCTTAATTTCAACAAGATCAAGCGATTCTTTTTCTTCGAGTTCCGGCAGAATATTTTCTGTAACTGGCATTTTATCGCCATAAATTTTTAGATAGCCATCGAACCTGATGGTGGATCCGTTAGCGCGTAAGGTATAAATATCTGGGGAATTTTTTTGCGAAGCTAAGATATCCACTGCAACGTTGTCTAAAACGGCGCTCGACATTTGAGATGCTATCATTCTTTGCCAAATTAATTTGTATAGTCGATATTGTTTTGAATCTAAATATTCTTTGATAGACTCCGGATCATGCTCAGGAAAAGTTGGGCGGATAGCTTCATGAGCTTCTTGTGCCCCTTTGGATTTATTCTTGAAAAAGCGTGGACTAGCTAGGGAATATTTTTTTCCAAAAAGTGCCTCAATCTTTTTTTGAGCAGCAATTAAGGATTCCATAGAAAGATTCAAACTGTCAGTTCGCATATATGTTATGAGTCCGACAGAGCCAGTAGATCCGATATTTATCCCTTCGTATAATTTTTGGGCAATAGCCATGGTTTGTTTGGCGCTATACCCAAGTCGACTATTGGCATCTTGTTGCAAGGTAGAAGTAGTATAAGGAGGAAGAGGATTTTTTTGAGTTTCTTTTTTAGTAACGGAAGCTATTTCAAAATCAGCTTTTTCTAAGAAATTTTTTAGCATCTCCGCTTGTTTCTTGTCTTTTATCCCCATCTTGCCAAAAGCTTTGCCATTTTCTTTGGAAAGTTTAGCTTCAAAAGATGAAGCCTCGTCAGCCCTTTGTTTTTTTACTTTAGCAGTGATAGTCCAATATTCTTCCGGCTTGAAAGCTTTGATTTCTTTTTCGCGTTCGACAATGAGGCGAAGCGCTACTGATTGAACACGGCCGGCACTGAGCCCGCGTCTAATTTTTTTCCATAAAAATGGAGAAAGTTCATATCCGACTAAGCGGTCTAAAACCCGGCGGGCTTGTTGGGCGTCAACCAAATTGAGATCAATTGAGCGAGGATTCTCAAGCGCTTTTTCAATGGCAGTTTTAGTTATCTCATGAAAAACTATGCGCTGGGTATTTTTTTCGCTAAGATTCAGGGCTTCTTGCAGATGCCAAGAGATGGCTTCTCCTTCGCGGTCTTCGTCAGTTGCAAGGATTACCTCGTCAGCTTTCTTGGCTAATTTTTGAAGTTCGGAAACTCTAGGCAGGGCCTTGGAAGGAACAGTGTACTCTGGGGTAAAATTATTCTTAATATCAATACCCATTTCTTTTTGCGGAAGATCTCTGACATGACCATAGGATGATTTTACGATAAAACTTTTTCCTAAAAATTTAGAAATGGTTTTGGCTTTAGTGGGAGACTCTACAATTACTAATTTCATGAAGCATGAAACATGAAGCATGAAACAAAATGATCTATCGTTACATGTTAAATGTTGTGTGTTATATGATTATATAATTCTGTCCTCCGATATTTTTTACCCAGCCTTTAATTTCCATCATTGAAAGGGCTCCGGAGCATATGGCTGTTTGCAGTCTAGCGAGTTTCGCAATATTGTCAATGTGGAGCGGATCAGTTGAAAGAATTTTCAATAATATTTCCTCTTCTTTTGTGGAAGGATTTTTTGGTGATATTTCTTTGATAATATTATCTTGAGACAAATCTAATTCTTCCAAAATATCTTTTATTCCAGTGACAACGCGGGCGCCAGATTTTATGAGATTATTGGTGCCATATGATAGTGGTGAAAAAATTGATCCGGGAACAGAAAAAATTTCTCGATTATATTCCAAGGCCATATTGGCTGTGATGAGCGAACCGCTTTTTTCTCCAGCTTCAATTACGATTGTCCCAAGTGATAGTCCAGCAACAATTCTGTTTCGAGCGGGAAAGGTAAGTTTTCCTGCAGGCATCTCTATGGGATATTCGCTTAGGAGTGCTCCATTTTCTATTATTTCACGGGATAAGTTTAGATTATTTCTCGGATAAATATTCATATCATCTAAACTATTGCCGAGGACAGCGACAGTTTTTCCGGCATTATCCAAGGCGCCTCGATGGGCGAAAGTATCTATGCCAAGAGCCATTCCGCTTACAACAACAACACCGGCACTAGCCAAGTCTTTGGCGAGACTGGTGGCAATTTGTGAACCATAAGAAGTGTATCTTCTTGAACCAACAATGGAAATCATCGGAGAATAATTAAAATCAAGCCCGCCTTTTTTATAAATAATATATGGAGGGTTGGTAATTTCTTTGAGAAGCGCGGGATACTGCGGATCAGAAAGAATAAGCATTTGGATATTTTCTCTCTGCATCTTTTCCCATTCAAAATCAGGGTCGATATTCGCTTTTTCCAGAAATATTTTCTCAGCTAATTTTTCTCCAACAGAGCTATTTTTAAGATCTTCTAGGCTGGCATGCCAAATATTTTCACCGGTTTCGAAAAAATTCAAAAGCATTTGCATTTTCTTGGCTCCAACGCCGGCAATTTTGTTTAGCGCATTCAAATATTTCATAAGTTCTCTTTCAATGTAGCATAATAACAAAAGACTTGACAAATATCCAATCTATGCTAGAATAGTTTGAATTAAAAAAATAGGCGGATAGCCCAATCAAATGGGCATGTATGAGTTAATATATTTTAAAAAAATGGTTAATAACAAGGGAAAAGAGAAAAATTCAAAAAAAGAAGATAACGGTAAAAACCCGCTATTTTTAGGTTTATCAAATGATTTACTTTCTGGATTAAATCAACGATCTTGCGAGATAATGCAAAAAAGATTTGGTCTGCTAGACGGAAAAAGAGAAACATTGGATAAAATCGGGCGTCATTATGGGATAACTCGAGAAAGAGTACGACAGATAATTTTCGAAGCACTTCGAAATATCTCCGCCAAAACGGAACACGAAAGTTTTGTGAGTGCCGAGGAAAAAATAATTTTTACAATTAATAAAAATGATGGTATAATAAAAGTAAGTGAAATTATTGAAAAATTTAATTCTGATGGACAGGCGGAAGCGAACGCTATAAAGTTTTTTGCTCTTTGTTCTAAGCGGATTTTAGAAGCCGAAGAAAAAAATGTTTTTGAAAAAATTTGGGCGGTTTCTGAAAATATCCTTACTGAAGTGAAGAAAACTTTGGCTGAAGCGGAAAAGATTGTCAAAGAAGAGAATAAGTTATTCGCTGATGAAGAGATTATTGAAAAACTTTTTGTTGCTTTGCCACACTTGCCAAAAGGAAAAATTCTAAATTTTCTCAAAACTTCAGCTAACATCAAGAAAAATAAATTCGGCAAGAGAGGGATGAAAAATTGGGCGGAAGTTTCACCAAAAGGAACGCGAGAAAGAGTGCATCTAGTTCTCAAGGAGCACAAAAAACCTTTGCATTTTGTGGAAATCGCCAGCCTTATTGATAAGTTTGAATTAGGCAAGAGGAAAGCTCATCCGCAAACAGTGCATAATGAACTAATCAAAGATGAAAGATTTGTTCTCATCGGCCGAGGAATTTATGCGCTCAAGGAATGGGGATATTCCGAAGGGACAATTCAAGAGGTGATTAAAAATATTTTACAAAAAAAGAAAAAACCGCTAAAAAAAGAGGAAATAATTGAGGAAGTTTTGCGCATTAGAAAAGTTAAGAAAACTACAATTAGTATTAATTTAAATAATACTAAAATTTTCGAAAGAAAAAACGAAACTTATACGATAAAATAAAATTTCATTTTAATGTCATGAACAACGCTTCGGACATCTTCGCAATATTTATAGTCTTAGGGCAAGCCATCAGTTTTTTTTGGTGGATTATCTTGCCGGTAATGTTTTGGTATATTTTCAAAATTCTTTGGATGGATTTTACTCTGGTTAAATCTGTCAATTCTTGGCGCAGACTGCAAAAATGGACCTGTGTCGAAGTGATTCCTCCCCGAGAAATCGAAAAGGGTCCAAAGATGATGGAGACTATCTTTTCTAGTATGTCTGGAGTTTTGTCGACATATAATACTTTTGATGAAAATCTAAAAGGCGCTTGGGAGCACGACCGGTTTAGTTTGGAAATCGTTGGGGAAGAAGGCAAGCTTCATTTTTATATTCGCACACAAAAAAGACTCTTGGGTCTTGTTGAGGCTAATATCTACGCGCAGTATCCAGACGCAGAAGTTTTGGAAGTGCCAGACTATACTGATAAATTTCCTAAAATTATTCCTAATAAAAATTGGGATCTCTGGGGAACTGATTTTGAATTTGCGACAAAAGATCCTATTCCGATTAAGACCTATGACAAATTTGAAGAAACTGTAACGGGAGAGATGAATGATCCGATGTCGGCTATTGCCGAAATAATTGGATTGCTTGGACCTGGTCAGCATATTTGGCTTCAATACGTTTTGCAACCCTTGCCAGAACCCGATAATAAGAAACATATTGACGTGCTAAAAAAACTTAAAGGAGAAAAAGTAGTTGAGGCAATGGGAATTGGCGGGCATTTAGTGGATGTTTTTTCTAATCTATCAAAAGGTTTGTCAGCTCCGGTGGAATTCGCTAAAGCAGAAAAAAAAGAAGAGGCGCCACTTGAATTTCGTCTTTCTCCGGGAGAGAAGGAACTCCTAAAGGCCACTGAAGAAAATTTAGGAAGAAATCTTTTCAAAACTAAAATGCGTTATATTTATTTAGCAAAAAAAGATAGTTGGGATGCATCCTTTAAATCTTCTTTTATCGGAGCGCTAAAGCAATTTAATGATATGAATTATAATCAGTTTAAACCAAATGATATTTCTAAGACTTATGGAAAAATATTTTTTACTGCCCCTCGTGCAAGTTTTCGCAAAAGAAAATTACTAGATCGCTACCGATGTCGCAATATGGATGGAGCTAATATGGTTTTATCTACAAAAGAATTGGCCACAGTGTTTCACTTCCCTGACATGGGAGTAAAATCGCCTGCCGTACAAAGAACTGCGGGAAGACTAGGAAGTGCTCCAGCTAATTTACCAATAGAGTAACATAATAAGTATGCCTTCCCGCACCAAATTCCAAAAAAGATTGATTTTACGGAAAAGTTTGTGTGCGTTGTCGCCTACGGCTTGAATTTTTAAATAACAGAAAAATTAAATTGTGAATTGGTACGGGATGCTCATTTTTTTAGCTTCTCGCTATCGCTCAAAGAAAAAAATGGCAGAGATAAATCTTTTCGCTAAAACTAATTTTAGAAACCAAGAGAGAAGTTTTGGGATAAAAACAGATGACCGCAGGCGTCATATGTATGTGATTGGAAAAACTGGCATGGGCAAATCCAACATGCTGGAAAACATGGCGATTCAAGATATTCGAGCGGGACGGGGAATGTGTTATGTTGATCCGCACGGTGAAGGGGCGGAGAAAATGCTTCGCGCCGTTCCGGCCAATCGGATAAATGACGTGGTCTATTTCAACCCGGCCGACAAAGAGTTCCCCATCGCTTTTAATATTTTAGAATCAGTGGAGGAAGACAAAAAACATTTAGTGGCTTCTGGCATGATGGGAGTTTTCAAAAAAATCTGGCCAGATGTTTGGAGCCCTAGAATGGAATATATTCTAAATAACACGATTTTGGCTCTTTTGGATTATCCGGGATCAACCATGCTGGGAGTGAATCGAATGATGAGTGATAGTAACTATCGAAAAAGAGTTTATCCAAAGATAAAAGACCCGGTAGTGAAATCTTTTTGGCTTAATGAATTTGACAAATGGGAGGATAAATTTAGAAAAGAAGCAGTAGCGGCTATTCAAAACAAGGTCGGACAATTTTTGTCATCTTTTGTCATCCGTCATATTGTTGGTCAGCCAAAATCTTCCATTGATATGCGAGACATCATGGATAATCAGAAAATTTTGATCGTTAATCTTTCCAAAGGAAGGATCGGCGAAGACGCTATGCGACTACTCGGTGGAATGATTGTGACAAAAATTCAGTTGGCGGCGATGGGCCGAGTAGAAATTCCAGAAGCAGACAGGAAAGATTTCTTTTTATACGTGGATGAATTTCAAAACTTTGCTACTGAATCTTTTGCTAATATTTTGTCGGAAGCCAGAAAATATCGCTTGGCTTTGATTTTAGCGCATCAATATGTCAATCAACTAATTTTTGATGGCAATACTACCGTGCGAGATGCTATCTTTGGCAACGTTGGAACAATAGTTTCTTTTCGAGTAGGTGCGGAAGACGCGGAAGCCTTGGAAAAAGAATTCGATCCGGTTTTTCTGATGAATGATATTGTGAATCTTTCCAAATATCAAATGTATTTGAAATTAATGATTGACGGAATTGCAGGAGATGCTTTTAGTGCTACTTCTCTTCCGCCAATAAGCCTTGCTGACACTGAAAATAATGAAGAGAAAGTAATTGCTGTTTCGCGTGAACGCTATGGTAAATCCAGAGCGGAAGTTGAAGAGAAAATTGCCCGTTGGAGCGGAATGTTTGATTTTGAAGAGTTTGAAAATGAAAGCTCTGATAAGAAAACTAATTCACAGCAAACAAAAGAGAAAAATATAATCATTCCTAACCCACAAGCAAAAAAAACAAATTTAAATAAGACAGAAAGAGATACCAAGAGTATAAAAAATGAAGCAGTGATTAAGGCTGAAATTCCGGTGGTTATTCCTAGTGTGCCCATTGCTCCAGTTGAAAAAAACATTGTCTCTGAAATTAAAAAAGAAGAAAAGAAAATGTACGATGCTGTTTGTAGTAGTTGTGATGAAAAAATTCAAGTACCATTTGCCCCTGATCCAAAACGGCCAACTTTTTGCAAGGAATGTCTCAAGGAATATCAAAGAGCCAGAGCGATAAATCAAAAGGAAAAAGAGGAAAAACAAACTTATGTAGCAAAAAGAGAGATTGCTCCAAAATATTCGCAAGATGAAAATGAACAGCAAAAACCAAAGTCAAATATCATTATTTCCCCTGACAAACCAATGAGTCTCTCCCAGATGTCACACATTGCGCCAAAAAAATTCAAGTCTCTGCGAAAAAAATCGGAAGTTAATTTAGCTGACGTGAGAAATTTGATAAGTCAAACTAAAAATAATCAAAACAATGAGCAGGATTAATTTGAATCGAAACATTCCGAGTCACTTAGCATTTTTGATACTAATAATTTTAAGTTCCTTGCTTTCTTGGTTTACAGTTGCACAAGGACAAAAAATAGCTGAAGATGCAAGAGATTCTCAAGCATTTAATATTTCTAAAAGAGTGGAAAATAATAAGTTGAATCAATGAAGAATTAAAATTTTTTCGAAATTAAACTCGAACTCGGAATTTTATAACTAAAAATTTTCCTCAATCAACGGCTACCAATGAAAATTTTTAGATAAAATTCGAATTCTTAAACAATAATTTATCAAAATTTTTAATTCTTCAATGGTTTTTTCATAAATGAAAAAAAATGGCAAGAAAGTATTATTAGGTATGTCAGGCGGTGTCGATTCCTGTGTGTCAGCAGCCCTGCTCAAAAAGCAGGGTTTTGATGTTAGGGGGGTATATCTTAAGATGTGGAAAAATGATGGAGAAAAGGGTAATGCTAAAGCAATTGAGGACGCACAAAAAATTGCCAAAATTTTGGATATTCCGCTGGAAATTGTGGATGTGCAAAAAAAATTCAAAAAAGAAGTGGTGGGATATTTTCTGAAAGAATATCTAGTTGGGCGCACTCCAAACCCATGTGTTTTTTGTAATGAAAATTTAAAATTTAAAACTTTATTTGAAATGGCGGATAAATTAGGGATAGATTATGTCGCGACGGGACACTACGCAAGAATCATGAAGCATGAAACATGTAGCATGAAGCAGAAGAAATATAAATTATTAGAGGCGAGGGATAAAAATAAGGATCAGTCATATTTTCTATATCGTCTGAAGCAGGATCAATTAGCTAGAATTATTTTTCCGCTAGGAGAAATAGAAAAAACTGAAGTGAAAAAATTGGCAAAGAAATTTGGTCTGCCTGTTTTTGACAAAAAAGAATCACAAGATGTTTGTTTTTTGGCAAATATGCCAGTGGAAGAATTTTTGACGAAAAATATAAAATTGAAAAAAGGGGAGATAAAAAACACAAAAGGAGAAATTGTTGGAGAGCACTTAGGACTTCCTCTTTATACGCTTGGTCAAAGAAAAGGCATAAATATCGGCGGAACCGGACCGTATTATGTGGCGAAAAGAGATAGCAAAAAAAATTGTCTTGTTGTGACTAACAAAAAAGAGGATTTGTTTTTATTCTCTAAATTTGCTAATATAAATGAGATAAATTGGATTTCAACTGTGCCTAAATTTCCCGCTAAAGTTTTAGCGAGAATTAGGTATCGAAGTTCGCTAGTTCCAGCGATGATAGTTATGAAACATAAAAAATACGAAATACAATTCGATATTGCACAGCGTGCGGTGACGGCGGGGCAGTCGGTGGTGTTTTATAATAAAAAATCAGAAATTTTAGGCGGGGGTTTAATTTTATAGTTTTTTGGAAAAAAATAACTCGCAGTCTAATTTTCTAACTAAAAATTTTCCTCAATCAACGGCTGGCAAGAAATTTTTTAGAGAAAATTAAACTGCTCAGACAAGATTTTTTTCAAAAAACTATAGAAATTAAACTAAAAGAAAAAAGGGAAATTGGGAAATTTAAACATTAAATAGAATAATTTTATGTACGGAAATAATGATGCGAGCGAGGAGGATAAAAAAAGGCAACTAAATGCTTTGAATATGCAATTGAGTATGCTTGATAGTGACCAGAAGAAATTTTTTAATGAAAAAAATATTTTAGAAGCAGAAATTAGAAAAAACAAGATGGATACCGAGAGATTACGTATTGACTTGAGTGAAAAGCAAAAAAGATTCGACAAGATAACTTTTCAATTTTCGCAAAATGAAGATGAGATAAAAAGGATCAAAAGAAAATTAACATCATTATAAAATTAAAATATATGGCAATATCAAAATTATCAAGCATTGTAATTTCAACTATTGGAAAAGACAGAATAAAAGAGATAGAAACAGCTAGAGGAACTTTTAATTCTGAAAGTAAAATAAAAAATATTGAAAGAGAATTAGACAGTAATGGTGTGAGTTATATTTCTGAAGCAATGCAAAGAGTGAGGGAATTGTTTAGCTCTTATGTTAAAGATTGGGAATATGGAAAAATAGAAAAAGAAATTGGATATAATGTAAAATAATCCTTATGAATGCAAATGAACTTCGAACAAAATATTTAGAATTTTTTGAAAAACGGGGGCATCAGATTGTGCCGAGTGGTTCTTTGATTCCAGAAAATGATCCGACCACGCTTTTCACTGGCTCAGGAATGCAACCAATGCTTCCTTATCTTATGGGAGAAAAACACCCCCTAGGAGGCAGAATTGCTGATTCACAAAAAAGTTTCCGCGCAGGCGACATTGAGGAGGTGGGCGACAATCGACACACAACTTTTTTCGAAATGTTGGGGAATTGGTCGTTGGGTGATTATTTCAAAAAAGAACAAATTGGTTGGATGTTTGAATTTCTCACCAAGGAAATTGGGCTGAATCCCGAAAAAATTTATGTGACGGTTTTTCGCGGGGATGAAAGTTTGAAAATTTCTCGTGATGATGAGTCAGTGGTTTATTGGCAAGAATTATTCAAAGGCATAAACATTGAAGCTTTAGCAGTGGATAATGCAGAAATTGGTGGAATGCAAAATGGGAGAATTTTCTATTATCCAGTGGAAAAAAATTGGTGGAGTCGCGCTGGTGTGCCAAATAATATGCCACTCGGAGAACCAGGAGGACCGGACAGTGAGATGTTTTGGGATTTCGGGGAAGAATTGAAAATTCATGAGAATTCGCCATGGAGAAATCAACAGTGTCATGTTAATTGCGATTGTGGAAGATTTTTGGAAATTGGAAATAATGTTTTTATGCAATATATCAAAACTCAAACAGGTTTTGAACTTTTGAAACAGCAAAATGTTGATTTTGGTGGAGGCTTAGAGAGAATTTTGGCGGCGATAAATGGCAATCCAGATATGTTCCTGACTGATATTTTTGCAAAAGCTAAAACAGAGATTGAAAAATTATCTGGAAAAAAATATGAGGATAATAGGGAAGCTTTTCGCGTAATTCTAGATCATCTTCGGGCCGCGACATTCTTGATTGCAGACGGCGCTTATCCTGGAAACAAAGATCAGGGATATTTTGTGCGACGCCTTATTCGGCGAGCAGTGCGATTCGCGCACAAGCTTGGGATAGAAAAAAACTTTTGTTCTGATATTGCTAAAATTTATATTGAGTACTATCAAGATGCCTATCCGGATTTATTAGAGAAGTCGGAAAATATTTTTGAAGAGTTGGAAAAAGAGGAAGAGAAATTTAGAAAGACATTGGAAAAGGGATTGAAGGAATTTGAAAAGACAATAAGTAGTGAACAGGTAACAGTGATAAGTGGAAAGGCAGTTTTTGATTTATATGCTACGTATGGATTTCCGATGGAACTTACAGAAGAACTAGCTAAGGAAAATAATTTAGAAATTGATAAAAAAGGTTTTGAAGAAGAATTAGAAAAACATCAAGAACTTTCTCGCACGGCTTCAGCTGGGAAATTCAAGGGTGGGTTGGCTGATCACAGTGAAAAAATAACTGCGCTCCACACGGCGACTCATTTGCTGCTGGCGGGACTGCGAAAAGTGCTGGGTGAAAATGTGCATCAAAAAGGATCAAACATCACAGAGGAAAGAATTCGTTTTGATTTTTCGCATTCGGACAAAATGACGGAGGAACAAAAAAAGGCCGTGGAGGATTATGTGAACGAAGCAATTAATTCCAAGACCGATGTTGTGATGGAAGAAATGACATTGGACGAAGCGCGCGAGAAGGGGGCCGAAGGGGCATTTGAAAATAAATATGGTGAGCGAGTGAAAGTATATTCAATTNNGAGATTTGTGGCGGTCCGCATGTCCGAAACACTGGCGACATCAAGGGCGTTTTTAAAATCAAAAAAGAAGAAAGTTCTTCTGCTGGAGTGCGAAGAATTAAGGCGGTGGTAGAGTGAGTTCATAAAGTTATAAAGTCCATAAAAAGCAAGGATTAAAACCTTGCTTTTTTGTATTTAATTTTCTTTAAAAAGTTATCCCCAGCTACCAAGATTTTTTCTGGATTTTGTGATATAATAAACACGTGGGAAAACAATTAAGAATACTAGAAATAAAATCTTAAAACAAAGATA
>DCUU01000028.1 GCA_002328565.1 Candidatus Moranbacteria bacterium UBA2206 | reverse complement strand
GTGTATCCGAGTTCGGAAATTTATGGAGGAATGAGCGCGATTTATGATTATGGACATTATGGGACACTACTCAAAAATAATATCCGTGATGCGTGGTGGAAAGAGATGGTTCAGAAACGAATGGATGTTGTTGGACTCGACAGCGCTATTTTTATGCATCCAAAAACCTGGGTAGCATCAGGGCATGTGGGAGGTTTCAATGACCCGCAGGTGGATTGCAAAAAATGCAAATCTCGTTATCGCGCCGATCACCTATTGGAAGAGTTTGAAATAATCATTGATGATAAAACTCCGATTGAGGAGATAAACAAAAATTTAGAAAAACTCCGTCAAGAAAAAAAACTAAAATGTCCTAATTGCGGTTCGACTGATTTGACCGAAGCGAAGGTTTTTTCCTTGATGGTAAAATCTAATATTGGCTCTCCAACTGATGAACTTAGTGAGGAAAACGTGGTGTATCTTCGCCCAGAAACTTGCGGAGGAATTTATTTGGAATATAAAAACACGCTCGATTCGCTTCATCCGAAATTACCATTCGGCATTGCGCAAGTTGGCAAAGCTTTTCGCAATGAAATTGTGGCGCGACAATTTGTTTTTCGCACACGCGAATTTGAACAAATGGAATTGCAATATTTTTTGCGCCCGGAGATGATGAAAGAAAAATATGAAATGTGGAAGGAAATTCGTTGGGAGTGGTATTTGAAATATGGAATTTCCAAAGAGGATTTGAAATGGCACGAGCATGAAAAATTAGCGCACTATGCATCGGAAGCTTATGACATCGAATTTAATTTCAAATCCCTGGGTGGATTTCGCGAAGTAGAAGGACTTCATACGCGAGGCGATTGGGATTTGTCTCAGCACAGCAAATTTTCTGGTGCGGATCTAACGTATTTTGATCAAGAAAAAAATGAAAGATTTATCCCGCACATTATGGAAACTTCAGTGGGGCTCGGACGATTGTTTTTGATGTTTTTGGATAATGCTTACACTGAAGAAGAAGTAAATGGAGAACTTCGGACAGTTTTAAAAATTGACAAAAGACTTGCTCCAGTTAAAATTGCAATTTTGCCACTTTCCAAAAAAGAAGAATTGACGGTACCAGCCAAAGAAATTTGGGAAAAACTCAAGGAGAATTTTATGGTTGAATACGATGAAACCCAATCAATTGGCAAGAGATATCGTAGGCAAGACGAAATTGGCACTCCATACTGTGTAACAGTCGATTTTGAAACTCTAAATGACAAAGCCGTGACAGTACGCGACCGCGACACAATGGTGCAAGATCGAATTGCTATTTCAGAGTTGGAAAAGTATTTTGAGGAGAAGTTGAGATAGTTTATAAAGTTATAAAGTTAAGATAGTTCATAAAGTTCGTAAAGTCTATAAAGCTCATAAAGAAAAATCCCGATAATATCGGGATTTTTTTGTGTCAGAAGTTATCCCCAGCTAGCAAGATTTTTTCTGTATTTTATGATATAATAAACACGTGGAAATGGGAATCAAAAATACTGGAAATAAAATCTTAAAACAAAGATAAATTTTTATCTTATTTTTGGCTAAATCTCACCCCCTCATTCGACGGTAAAATGAGGACAGAATAAATTAGAAAGTTAGGTATGTAATTAAAATATATGAGAAAAAATACAAATAAACCGCAAATCGCCATTTATAAAACTTTTGGCGATGAACAAAAAATTAGAGTTAGGATTGAAAATGAAAATGTCTGGTTGACGCAAAAATTAATCGCGGAACTTTTTAATGTGAGTATTCCTACTGTTAATGAACATATAAAAAACATATTCGATGAAGGTGAATTGAATGAAAATTCAACTATTAGGAAATTCCGAATAGTTCAAAAAGAAGGTAGCAGAGCAATTTCTAGGGATATTGATCATTATAATCTTGATATGATTGTGGCAGTCGGTTATCGAGTGCGATCAGAACAAGGAACGCAGTTTCGTAAATGGGCGACAGAAAGACTGCGTGAATATTTGATTAAGGGTTTTACGATGGATGATGAACGGCTCAAGCAAGGTGGAGGAAGAGCGAGATATTTTCAAGAATTGTTGCAAAGAATTCGTGATATTCGAAGCAGTGAGAGAATGTTTTATCAAAAAGTGACGGACATTTATGCGACGAGCATTGATTATGAGGTTGATGCGCAAGAAACGCAGAAATTTTTTGCGACTGTGCAAAACAAAATGCATTATGCTGTGCATGGACATACGGCGGCGGAAATTATTGCAAAACGCGTCGATAGCAAAAAACCATTAATGGGACTTACAAGTTTTAGGAATGAATATATTACCATGGAAGATATTGCAGTTGCGAAGAATTATTTGACCGAAAAAGAAATAAATCAGTTAAATCTAATTGTATCGCTCTATATTGATTTTGCAGATTTGCAAGCTTCCAGTGGGCGATTAATGAAAATGCAAGATTGGATCAAAAAATTAGATGAATTTTTGATTGTTTCTGAAAAAAATCTTTTGCATTCAGCTGGCAAAGTAAGCGCAAAAGAGGCACAACAAAAAGCACTTATTGAATATGAAAAGTATCGTCAAAATGAAGATAAAAATTATATTTCAGATTTTGATAGGGAGGTGAAGAAATTATTAGAAAAGAAAAAGGTGCAGAATTAAGGAATAGAAGATGATAAAAGTAAAAAATAAAAAAACTAAATCAAAATCGTATTTAACAGGGATTATCCTTTTCTTCTCAATAACTTTGTTATTGGTTTTGTCGTCGAATGATGCGCAGGCGGCGACTTGTAATTGGAGTGGGACAACTTCTACTGCTTGGGCAACTGGGACAAACTGGAGTTGTGGCAGTGCTCCGCAATCTGGAGATGATGTGGTAATAAATATTGCCAGCGCCAATCAACCAATTNNTTGGATCGAGTGCGGTTTCGACACTCACTCTTTCTAATGGATTGGTGGATATCAATGTCAACAAATTAACTATCACCAACAATCTCACGATCGGAGGATCCGGCACAATCACTCATACAATTAATATTCTTGATAATCAAACTCATTCCGTGAATATTTCAGTGGGAGGCGATATGACCATTGCTGATAATGGAAAAATCGATGTTTCGAATAAGGGTTCTATTGGAGGAACATCCGGACATTATAATGGTTATGGGACAGGAGGAGGAGTCGCTTTTAATAGTTCTATTGGTGGCGGTGGCGGTTATGGTGGAATTGGTCAACCTTTAATGGGGGCAGGAGGAATAGAATATGGACAAAGTAATATTCACCAACCAACAGCCTTAGGCTCTGGTGGAAGTTATGGACTTGTCAATGGAGGAGCTGGTGGAGGAGCAGTCAAGCTTTCTGTTTCTGGAATTTTTACTTTAAATTCTAGTGGATATATTTATGCTGATGGACAAGACGTGGTTAATTCTATTTCTAATAACGCTGGCGGAGGTTCGGGGGGATCTATTTGGATTTC
>DCUU01000039.1 GCA_002328565.1 Candidatus Moranbacteria bacterium UBA2206 | reverse complement strand
TTTTCGGTTTGAAAGGTTCAATCTCTGGCTACATTCTTGCTCCCGCCACAGTTTTTCTCACTGCTTATCTGATTGACAAATTTTTCATCAATCGACATTTCCTCAAAAATAATGCGGATTTTTTTGATTGGAAAAAACTTCTAAATTATGCTTGGCCAGTGACGCTGTTTATGATTTTTTATGAACTCCTAATTTCTTTGGATCTATATTTAGTCAAAGGAATACTTACTGATGATCATTTAACTGGAATTTATAACGCTTCGCTCACTGTCGGTCGAATCCCCTATTATTTATTCTATGCCCTTACGCTTGTAATGCTTCCGTCAATCTCCCGAACAACCTCTCAAAACAAACACGAGGAAACAAAAAAAATAATGACAGAGACCTTTCGACTAATGTTTATGATTTTAGTTCCAATCATAATTCTCATGGCTGTTTATGCCGAACCCCTCATTAAATTCTTTTTCGGATTGCATTACGCCGATTCAGTTATCCCGATGCAAATTCTCGCCCCTGGAGTTGGGTTTCTCACAATTTTTTATATCCTGAGCTTTGCCCTAAACGGAGCCGGAAAAGTCAAAATTCCCATGTATATTGCACTTTTTGGAATGGTATTGAACGCAGGACTAAATTATGTTATGATTTTAAAACTTGGAATTTCTGGATCAGCAATCGCCACATCCATTGTTTCAGTGATAATCACTGCAATAATCCTATCTTACGCACTGAAATATTTCGGTCAATTCATTCAGATAAAGAGTCTAGCAAAAATACTTCTCGCTGGAATCGCCATGTTTTTTGCCTCAAATTTTTTCCCTCCCCAAGAATGGATTTTCATTCTATACAGCGCCATTCTTTCTATATTTTATCTTCTTGCATTAATTGTCCTTAAGGAATTTACTATGAACGATTTTAATTTTTTCAAAAAAATAATACTCAAAAAATAAATCTTATGAGCGAACTGGAGGAAATAAAAATAAAATCCAAAAAAAATCACCTATGGCCTGTTTTTTTGATCATAGCTGTGCTTTTTTTTATTTTCTTCTCGCAATATCCAAACAATCTGAAAACGTTTTTCAGCACTAATGCAACTGAAACTAAAGCCGAAAATCTACAAGAACAACCAAAAGTAGCGCTGGAAGAAATCCCAGAAATAGCTAATCCAACAGAAGAAACTCCGAACCCTGAAAATAGTGAGGGAAATGTTGTTCCAGAAGAAGTAACGAAAGAAGATTCTCAAAAGGAAGAGGCGGAAAAAGAAGAAGCTCCGCGTCCCGATTTAACTATTGGGATTATCGCTGACGCTCATGTTGGACAAGAAAAAGGTTTTTCTCATCTAAATTCAGCCATTTCAGTTCTGCGTAATCAAGTCCAACCAGATATTGTTATAGATTTGGGAGATCTAATTGAAAGCCGCAACAAAAAAGAAGGCTTTATCTCCAAAAAATCGGCCCAGGCAGATTATAAAAAAGCTCATTCCATGATTACCGCCTATTATCCGGTTTATCATGTCATTGGTAATCATGAACTCCTCAGTCTAAGTAAAGACAATGTCAATGATTTGACGGGACGAAAAAATTATTATTCTGTCACTGTCAAAAGCGGCTATCGTCTTATAATTCTAGATGCTAATTACACTAAAAATGGAATCGACATTGACGCTAAGCATGATGACGCTTTTATTTATACAGGTAATGTTTCAGAAAGACAACTTAGCTTACTGAATAATGAGCTTAAGAATAATGACAAGAATATTATCTTTATTCATCATCCCCTGTGGAATCTAGAGAATAAAAATGACGTCTCAAGGATTATAAAAAAATATAAAGATAAGGCCATATTAGTCGCCAACGGACATAAACATCCTCTTTCTTTAGAAGCAATATCTTTCGGCGGAATAAATAATTATAATATTCCTTCCGCCTACCACCAGAGAATGGTTACCGTGGTAAAAATAAACGGCAATTCAGCAGAAGTCAGCACGATAAAATATTAATTCCAATGATAAATTTGAACTCCGCTAATTTCTTTCTTATCTGACGAATTTTCTTCTATATATTTCAAAGCATCTTTTTCTATATCCCCTTTTGGATCGCCCGTTACGATCCAACCGCTGGGATTTTCTGTTATTATTTTCTTCAATTCATCCAAGCTGATTTTTTTGTTCCATTCCTTATTGATAATTTTAGCCTGAGCGTTTTTGTAGTAGAAGCTACGAAAATTTCGCGTGAGCAAAGCATCCCCTTCATTCTTATTCTCCAAAAAATATTGAAAAGCTGAACGATAATCAGTTCTGGTTTCATTTTTTAGATAAGGACTTTCCTTGGAAAAAAAATAAGCATAATTTGGAACAATCAGAAGTGCCGTCATTAGCACGCCAACAAAAACTTTTTTCTGATGCGCAGGAAAATATTTTCCAATTTTGTCTGCTAAAAAATATATCCCGCTTGAAAGCAAAATTATCCCAAAAGACATCGCAAAGAAAATAAAACGTAAACCAAAGTTTCTGTTCCAGACAAATGTAGCTAGAAATAAAATAACAAAGAATGATATTATAATCCATAAATTTCTTTTATTTTTTTTCGCTGAATATACACCTAGAATAATTAGTATATACGCTAGAATTATATTACTATAATCAGATGCGACGGCGGGAAGATAACGAAAATTATTTTTTGAAAAAGTTACAATGTCAGGACTTGCATAAATAGAAATATTTCCAGGATTGATATTATAAAATATTATAATCGCTATCAAAACCAATACTATCACAAATAGAATAGTCGCGTACTTATTATTTATTAAACGTTTGGAATAAAAAATAATTAAAGTCTGAATAATTAAATAAACAATAAAAATAGCAACAATGTTTGCAGTTAAGAGATGTATATACCAACTTATTGTACCGAGAATTACCATTGGTAAAAACCAAACTAAATTTATTCCGATCTTATTCCAAATTAATTTAATAATGGTAACCTTGCCTGCATATTCTTCTTCAAAAAACCGAAAAAGAAACCAAGAAAAAAGGAGGAAAACAGGAAAAAACATCGCGTACATTCGAATCATTCGATCAAAGGTTACCCCAGCGATACTCACTGAAAAAAGAAAAGCCGAGATGAGGCCAATGATTTTGTTTTTAGTAAAATAAGTAGCTGTAAAATACAAACTAACTATACTAATTATTCCCCAAATGACACTCACTGACCTCGCCGTTGCTTCTGTTAAAGAAAACCAATGGAAAAGTTGGGCTACTTGAATGCGATAAAGCCAAGAGCGTTCCTCCCTTTGAGCATATAAATTTTCACTCACTTGATCTAAATTAAAATCCCACGCCAGCCACTGTCCAGTCTTGAAATATCCATAGGTGGCGTTAATATCCAAAAACTCATCCGTCACAAATGGCTGTTGCCCAAGTTTATAAAAACGCAAAAAACCACCCAGTAAGATTATAAAAAACAAAATTATTATGATTTTTTTATTACTCATATTATTTATTTGTCCCAACGATAAATTAAAACAGAAGTTGGAATATGCTCATCTTTTACTTTTTCAAAATTATCATCCAAATATTTTATCCCGTCCTTACAGATTAAGTTCATATCTATTTTTGGTAGAATAAACCAGCCATTTGGATTTTTTGCAATAGTTTCGCTGACACTTCTCAAGCAATCCTTCTTCTCAAATGGAAGCGCTCGAAGATCAAATACTTTTATTTTTTCTCCTCGCCAATAATAACTGCGGTAAATGCGAGTGATAAAAATATCTTTTTCTTTTTTGTTTTCCAAAATATAAGGAAAAATATTTTTGAAATCTGGATAATATGAATTATTCGTATGAGCATAGATATTATTTTCTTTTTTGAAATAAGACCAATCCATTAGTGCCAGAAATATTATTAGCAAAATTATCCCTACTATTTTCCTTTGTTTTTTAGCATAATCAATCAAATAGATGAAAAGTGCATACATCCCAACGGACACGAGAATTATGCCAAAAGATTGAATAAAATAGATATAGCGACCAGAGGGAGTTCTGTCCCAAGTGAGGATAGCAAAAACAAGTACGGCAAACGCCGAAAGAAAAAGGAAAACTGCTTCTTTTTTTCTCTTTAATTTTTCAAATAAATACCACGCTCCGATAAGCGCCAAAACTAAACCGATAATTGGAAAAATAAAATCAGTGAAATATTCGGTAAAATAGTTATAATTAAATTTAAAAAGTTCAACTTGTTTCTTGAATGATTTGTAGAATTTAGCCAGACTAGGAGTTAGGCTCACGATAAGATACGCCAAAAAAATAAGCGCTAGTGTGATGGAATATTTATTTATTTTCCCGTTTTTTCTCTCCCATAAAAACCAACCACAAGCACAAAAAGAAAAAATTGCCACCACAATACTCACCGAAAGCATATGCACATTATAACTCACAAGTCCAGTGATTATTAAAGGCAAAAGATAAAGGAGATTGACATTTAGTTTGTCAAAAGCTAATTTGAAAAATTTATTCTTGCCAACATATCTCGCTTCATAAAATTTGAAAACACACCAAGAAAAAATTAGATAGACTGGAAATAGCATTGAATACATTCGAAGTCGTCGACTATAAACTATCCCCGATTCGCCAATTGCAACCAATAAAGCTGCCAAAAGTGCAACCCAATAATTTCCTGTAAACGAAAGAGTCACAAAATATATGGCCAAAATACTCACAATCCCCCAAAAAACACTCACGGCGCGAGTTGAAATTTCTGTCGGTTCAAAAAATTTATACACCTGCGCCAATTGCCAACGATAAACTTCCGCTCGCTCCGTGCTAGTCTTATCTTGTAAACTAGCTTCAAGCGGTTTATCATTTCCAAAATCCCACGCCACCCAAGTGCCAGTTTTAAAATAGCCATAAGAAGAATTCATCTCAAAGAATTCATCTCGATCAAAAGAAGTGTTGCCTAAGTTATAGATGCGTAGCCCCGCACCAAGAAAAACTATTAGTATTAATATAATTAAGAAATTTTTTTTATTTTGCATATTTTTATCCTAAAAATAATTATTGCCAACGATAAATATTCACGCCCCTTACCCGTGAATCTATTTTTTCCAAGTTTTCTTCTAAATATTTTCGGCCATTTTTGCACACTGACAAATGATCGATTTCTGGCAAAACCACTATTCCGCTTTCATTTTCGGAAATAATTTTGGCGAATGTTTCTTGACAGTCTTGTTTTTCCAACGGCAAAACTTTCACATCATATACTTTTATTTTCCAATCAGGAAAATAGAAACTACGATAGGCGCGTGTGATCATTACATCTTCTGATTTCAAATTATTCTTCACTACACTAAAAACTTTATTGAAATCTATGAAGCCGACAGTTTCTCTTTGTCGATAAAGATTGCTCTTTCCAAAAAAATGAGAATAGTCTAAAGATAAAAAAGCTAACACTAAAACTGCCAAGGCAACGAGCTTTTTATGATTTTTAAATTTTTCTGCTAAAAAATAATACACAGCATAGATACCAATGGAGGCAAAAATAATTCCAAATGATTGAACAAAATAAATATATCGAGAAGCTGGTTCTCTTACCCAAGAAAAAACAGCATAGAAAGATGGAACTGTTATGGAAAGAAAAATAAACAAGGCTTCTTTTTTGCGCCCAAGCTTGAAGGCTAAAAATAGTCCGCCTAAAAAGAAAAGTCCGATTCCGATAAATAGATATCGAAAATCAGTGAAAAGATAGTCGATGATTCTATAGTTATCCTGCCAAAAACTCACTGCTTTATCAAAATCCTTATAAGAACTCTTGAAAAAAAACTTCAAAATAATTAAACTAAAAAAACTAGCTAAAAGCGTTAAGTTATACTTATTCCAATATTTTTCTCTTTTAAAGCTAAGTAATGCTAAAATTACACAATAAACAACCAACGAAAAAGCAATATGCACACTAATCTCTTGAATTTCATAACTCACGAATCCAATTATTGCAGTTGGCAAGATAAAATTTAGGTTAACTTTAAATTTTTGATAAATTTCTTGAAAAAACTTTATTCTTCCTTTATATTCAGATTCATAAAATTTAAACAAGCACCAAGAAAAAATGAGATAAATCGGGAAAAGCATTGAATACATTCGCAAGCGTCGACCGAAAAGAATCTCTGATTCCCCGATGGCAGTTAGCAGTGCTGCCAAAAGAGCAATGTAGAAGTTGCCAGTAAAAGACAGTGTCACAAGATATATCGCGATAATACTCACAATCCCCCAAAAAACGCTCATGAGCCGAGCATTGCCTTCAGTCGGCTCCATAATGTTATACGCCAAAGACAAGGGAATTCGAAAAAGCTGAGCGCGAGTGTTGCTATAATCTTTTTGCAAGGCTGGTTCCAATGGTTGATCCATGTTGAAATCCCATGCTAGCCACTCCCCTGTTTTGAAATAACCATAAGAAGTATTGATATCAAAAAATTCATCGCGAGCAAAAGCCTCGTCTCCGAGTTTATATAAGCGCAAAAATGCGCCCAAAAAAATAATAGATACCAAGCTTATTATGATTATTTTTTTTCTCAACAACATATTTTTTTACTTTGACTAATTAATACCAATAATCTATAATTTAATTATATCATATAAATAAAAAAAGGCATATGAATAAGTTAACAATGATTCGGCATCATATAAAAGCAATTTTGCTGCGTTTTTTAGAAAAAATAAAAAAAGATAAACTAGAAATTATCCTGTTCGCCATTTTAATTATTATCGGAATTTTTCTACGTTCTTATAAATTTTCAGATTGGCTTCATTTTGAAATTGATCAGTCTTTTGATACTGTTATAGTTTCCGATGCGGTGGAAAACGGCATTGGCAATCTCCCACTTCTGGGGCCAACAGCTGGAGGAGGTAGATCATTACGCCTGGGCCCTGCTTTCTATTATATGGAATATCTGAGTGCTAAAATATTTGGCAACACTCCCACCGGACATGCTATGTTAGTTCTAATTTTTTCCATTCTATCTCTTCCTCTTTTTTATATTTTCATCAGAAGATATTTTTCTCGTCTTATCTCCCTATTACTTCTTTCTCTATTCTCTTTATCTTTATATATGATTCTCTATGGAAGATTTTCTTGGAGCCCCAATGTTCTTCCCTTTCTTATTCTTCTAACTTTTTATACATTGCTTCGTGGTCTATCCCAAGAAAAAAACAAAGTATTATGGCTTATTATCTCCGCCACATTATTGGTCATCGTCACTCAAATCCACTTTAATGCTTTTTTTGTTATTCCTGCTATTTTTTTGCCTATTCTTATTATTCATCGGAAAAAAATTAGCCCTAGAATTTGCATTGGCGCTCTTTTAATTTTTATTATTTTTTATTCTCCCGTTATCATCAGCGATATAAAAACAAACGGAGAAAACTTTAGATATTTCATCAAAAAAATTGAAAAAAGCTCGGGCGATAAAAATGGAAGTTTAGATGAAAAAATCATCCGAACTGCCAACTACTATGCTTCGGAATGTTTGTTTATTATAACAGGACTTGACCATATAAACGGCCGAGTAACAGGTTATGGATTTTCATCAAAAAAACATGGCACTTGGAGAATTGGAGCACTTATTTCTTTAATTCTATCTTTATTTATTCTACTTAAAAATCTCAAAGAAGAAACAAATCCAAAACGAAAAGATTTCCTTTGGTTAATTACTTTTTGGTTTCTTGCTTCATTTATATATTTTTTCTTTCTCATAAAAGGTGGTGTCAGCATTCGCCCGCGATTCTTTTTAATTATCGCTCCGTTATCTTTTATCCTCCTAGGCTTTATTTTTGAAAAAATTGAAACAACTCAAATAAGAAAAGGGTCCTTTGCGATTATCGCAGTAACAATTTTTTTTATAGCCACTAACGCTTATGGATTAAATCTTTATTTTTCAAGAATAAATCAAGTTGATAAAGAAACAATTTCTGTGAAAACTGAGGACATATTTCCCAACACTGGACGCGTGACTCTAGCTCAACAATATGCTATCGTTGACTATGTTGAGTCCATTTACCTACAAAATAATTACCCCGTATATTTCCAAGCCAAGCATGAATATGAACCAGCTATTTGGTATCATTTGGAAAAAAAAGGAATTGACTTTTATAGCCGGATACGTCTAGAAAAAATTTATAGTGAAGGAAATTATTTCGTAATGGAATTTTCCGAAAAAGATATCGCCGAATTTAGCGACACATTTTCTATTTTAGAAATAAAAAACTTTGGAGCGCTCACTGTTTTTCATCTTACGCCTAAACCTGAAGCCGTGACCGGAGTTCGCCAGAACGAGCTCGAAAAAGAAACCTCCGCTCAAAAAAGCAAATTAAATAAGCTCATTACTTGGAATAATTTATTTACAAAAAAAACAGACTAAATTATCAATTAAAATTTCCATAATCATGAAATTAATCTCAATTGTCATTCCAGCATATAATGAAGAGAAAAACATTCCCCTGCTTTATCAAAAAATTACAGAGATTTTTGATATGCTTAAAAATAATTACGCGTATGAAATTATTTTTGTTAATGACGGGAGCTTAGACTCTACTATCAATGAACTTGAAAAATTATCTCAAGAAAATGAATCAGTTAAATACATTGATTTTTCGCGAAATTTCGGGAAAGAAATAGCTACTTCTGCTGGAATCAATCATTGCTCTGGAGACGCTTGCATACTAATTGATGCTGATCTCCAACATCCGATAGAACTAATACCCCAATTCATTCAAAAATGGGAACAAGGATATGAAGTAATAGTGGGTGTCAGAAAAAAAAGCAAAAGCGACAGTTGGATAAAAAAGATAGGCTCAGGATTGTTTTACAAAATAATGGATAACATCGCTGAAGTTAAGATTGTTTCGGGCTCAACTGATTTCAGATTAATTGACAGAAAAGTCATTGACGAATTCAACCGTTTTACCGAAACCAAACGATTGACCCGAGGCTTGATCGACTGGCTTGGATTTAAAAAAGATTATATCTATTTTGAAGCGAATGATCGCATTAATGGAGTTGCCAGTTATAGCTTTCGAAAACTAGTAAGCCTAGCTATAACCAGCTTTACATCCCTCAGCCTTTTTCCTTTAAAATTAGCTGGATATTTTGGAATATTAATCACTTTTCTTTCCAGTATAATCGGTTTTTATATTTTGCTCGGCAAATATTTTTTTGATTGGCATTTTGCTTCAACCTTTTCGGACGCTGAAAATTTGGCTATTTTTATTGTTTTTTTAGTAGGAATTATTCTTATGTCTATTGGCCTTCTCGCTCTTTATATCGCCAATATCCAAAGGGAAGTTATAAACAGACCGCTGTATGTCATCAGAAATAAAAAAGTTTAATTGATTTTTCATCTTGAAAGAGAAAATAAAACCAACTAAACTTCTAATTTTTTTCTATTTTTTTCTTTCAAATAATAAGGGATTGCAAAAAAACTCACCAGCATTTGCAAAAATCTTCCAAAAATAGCAATGGAGATGGCCGCTTCACCATCCACTCCAAAGATGCCAAAAAAAGTGATGAAGGCCCATTCCTTGATGCCAATGTTTCCAATACTCACTGGAATCGAAGAAACTATACTGATGATTGAAATAGCAATCATAAAATTGACAAAACTAATTGGGATATGCAGATCTAAAAAAAGCATCCAAGTGGCTAACCCAACTCCCAAAAAATTGAAAAAGGCTCCCCAAAACAATGATTTGAATAGAATTTCATGTTTTTGATAGGACAATATCTCTTGAATCATTTTATTTATTTTTTCCGGCAAGATTTTTTTGACATAATTCCAAATAGTCATCTTTCGCAAAATTACAATCAGAAAATTACCTGCGAAAAAAGCAACGATAAGGGCGTTTGTGATTAGAAGAATTTTATTCCCAAAAACTGCTTTCAAATTAAACAGACTAAAAACTAAAATCAAAAGCATCACTCCAGCAAAGCCTGTGATGCGATCAATCAGAACGGTTGAAGTTGCCTCTAAATATCTGCCTTTGCCAGCTTTGCCCAGCATATATGATCTGTAGGCGTCTCCGCCGATAATAGAAGGAAAAAAATTATTTATGAAAGTTCCTGTCAAATAAATTTTGAAAAGATCTACCAACTTGATGCCAAATCCCTTAAAATCAGCTAAAATTTTCCACTTATACGAAGAAATTGCAATTCCAAAAGCATAAATCAAAACAAAAGCTCCCATCCACCAGATATCCATTTGTCTGAAATAAAACAAAACTTCACTCCAATTAATTTTCAAAAAAATCCAACTGACAAAAAGAGTTGTCGCAATGAGCTTTAGAAATAACTTTAATTTATTATTTTTTTTTATTTCGTTTTTTTTCATAAAAGCGTTATTTAATATTTGAATATAATGAGTGGCCGTTTCTGCCCAAGACATTGACTGCGAAATTTTTCGACTTTTTTGCGACATCTCTTGGCGTAAATCTTCATTGTTGATTATTTTTTCGAGGCCATCAAAAATATCTTGTGACGATTTTTTCTTGATGATAAATCCATTTCCCTCCATCAACTCCGCTGCACCCGTATCAGTAGTGATGATTGGCAATCCCGAAGCCAAGGCTTCCTGCGTCACATTACCAAGCGCTTCACTTAGCGACGGCAAAATAAATATATGTGATTTTTGATAAAGCTTGGCTATTTCAGAATGCTTCACGATACCAAGAAAATAAATCATATCTTCTAAATTATTTTCTTTGGTAAATTTTTTGTATTCTTCTTGCAGTGGCCCTTCGCCGGCAATCAATAATCTAATATTATCATATTTTTTGGCTAAATCCCTGAAAGCTTCTAGGGCATATATCCCCCCTTTTCTCTCGATTAATCTTCCGACAAAAAGGATATTGAATGTTTTTTCTTCCCTTAGTATCTCCGCCCTTGGACAAAACTCCTCTATGTTTATACCATTTCGCACCACTGTTATTTTTTGCTCAGGTGCCGATTTTTTGGCTAAATTAGCCAAATCGTTGCTTAGCGCCACAACTGCCTCTGCCTTTTTCCAAATATTTTTGCTCATATGGCGGAAAAATAGCTTGTCTAAAAGACGAAAACGGTTATTGTAGAATGGCACATCACTTCCACGAAGACTCACCGCATAGGGCAAGCCCAATTTCTTGGCAATATACCCACAAGGAATGCCGAAAAAAGCCAATGTCACATCAAATTTTTCTTTTCTAATAAGTTTTCTAGAAAACCAATAAGCTTTCCAAGAATAAACTAACAAATCCTTGTTAGTTTGAAAATGCATCTTAGAATTATTTTTTCCGATTGGCAATTTATGAATTTTTACATTCTCTCCTATTTTCTCCAAATGATATTTTTTATCTGCTGAAGAAGTCACCAAATCAACATAAAGATCTGGGATTTTGGAAAATTCTCGCAAAAGATAGAAGGTAGCATTGCCCGCTCCTCCGCCGAGTGGCGGATATTCATAATTTAGAATCAAAATTCTCATAATTTCTTATTGTAAATTCAAAAATTCGACTTCGGATTTTTTACCTTTTACATTCACCAATAAATATTGCTTTTGAAGCTCTAAAGATGGGATATCAATATAATCAATTCCAGCAAAAGTAAAACTTTTAGAATCATGTTTATGCCCGCTCAAAATCAAAACAATTCTATCGTTATATCTTGTTAATAATTTTTCAATATCAAGACTATTTAATATATTGTATAATGGATGATGAACAAAAATAATATTTCTATCAGACTCTCCAAGCTTTTCTTCCAGCCATTTCTTTTCTTCTTGGGGGATAAATCCAATATAAGCACCCGGTTTTTCTCGACCACGCTCCACATCTTCATTGGTGCTCGACCAATACATAGCATCCAAAACTATTATTTGATAGTTTTTAACTATAAAAGAATAATAGCTTTTGCTTCCGATAAGATTCTCGTAATCTTTCTTATGTAAACTAAACATCTCGTGATTTCCTATTACATGATAACGAGGCATATAACCCAAAAGATTAGCATCAGCTTTTTTCCAATCAGCTATCCCTTCTTCTATGGGCTGCTGAACCATCCCTTTCCCCTTTCTATTTCTGTTTTGAATAAAATCACCTACTTCAATAACAAAATCTGGTTTTGCAATTTGCATTTTTTTAGCAAATTCATTAATAATCCAGTATTTAGAACCTTCGACGTGTGAATCAGCCATAACTCCGATAGTAAGATCTGGATCTTTTTTTGTATAATTATCACTCACAAACTCTTCTTCTTCAATATCATTTGCGCCAGCATTACCATCTTGAATCTCAGTCTTTGAACAAATTTTTTCAACTACAAAATTTGAAACATTTTTTCCTAGAGGACCAAAACTAAAAATTACAATCGCAATTGCAATCAAAACAACCAATGATATTATTTCTAATTTCTTTTTGTTTTTTAGAATAAATGATTTAGAGTTCTTAAGCTTAAGACTTTTTAACTTGTCGATTATTTTTTTCTTCATATTTTATTTTTCAGCCGGTC
Source organism: Candidatus Moranbacteria bacterium UBA2206 (assembly GCA_002328565.1). Classification (GTDB taxonomy): domain Bacteria; phylum Patescibacteriota; class Minisyncoccia; order Moranbacterales; family UBA2206; genus UBA2206. Next base: position 7,975 of record DCUU01000039.1, on the reverse strand, counting down.
GGCCAATTGAATAATATTTAAAATTTAATTCTTGCATTTTTTTGACATCATACATCAGCCGTCCATCAAAAATCAAAGGGGTTTTCAAACGTTTTTTCATTTCAAGAAAATCCGGAGTGCGAAATTCTTTCCATTCAGTGATGATAAGCAGGGCTTCAGCTCCACTGAGTGCGTCATATTTATTTTCAAAATAACTAATGGCCGGATTTTCTCCAAAATATTCTGGGGTTTTGGCCATTTTCATCGCTTCTGGATCATAGGCTTGAATAAGCGCGCCTTTTTCAATTAATTTATTGATAATCGTAAGCGCCGAAGATTCGCGCATATCATCTGTCCCCGCTTTAAACGCCAAGCCCCAGACGCAAAAAATTTTTCCCTTCAAATTTTCTCCTAAGTTTTCCAAAACCATATCCGCTAAAACATGTTTTTGTTTTTCGTTAGTTTCCAGGGTTTGCAAAAACATATCGGCTGTATAGCCATGATCTTTGGCAATTTTAACCAGAGCTTTCACATCCTTTGGAAAACAGCTTCCGCCAAACCCCGGACCAGCGTACATAAACGGTTCTCCAATTCTTGGATCAGCTCCCATGGCGCGTCGCACTAAATCAAAATCAGCCCCTACTCTGGCACAAATATTGGCTAGTTCATTATTAATTGAAATTTTGGCTGCTAAAAAACTATTGGCCGCATATTTAACGGTTTCCGCAGTTTTAGGATCCATAGCATAAAAACGACCCTCTCGGCGCATAAAAGGCGCATACAGCTCTTCCATGGTTTTTAGCACCTTTTCATCATCTGCCCCTACCACAATGCGACTAGGCTCCAAAAAGTCCTTAACTGCCGTGCCTTGCGCCAAAAATTCAGGGTTACTAACCACATGAAAAGGAATTTCCGTGCCCCGCTTTTTTTGTTCTTCAGCAATGGTTTTTTTGACCAATTCTGCTGTTCCAACTGGTACGGTTGATTTATCCACAATAATCAGTTCGTGTTCTATCATTTGTCCAATCGATTTTGCCACATTAATAACATGACTAAGATCAGCGCTTCCATCTTCATTGGGCGGAGTGCCAACCGCTATGAAAACAATTTCGCTTTTTTCCAAAGCATCTTTCAGATTAGTGGTGAAATTCAAAGTTTCATTTTTCAAATTTCGTGCCACTAATTCATCCAGTCCTTTTTCGTGCAGAGGAACTTTTCCACTTTTAAATTGTTCCACTTTCTCCGGATTATTATCCACACAAACCACGCTGTTGCCCATCTCAGCAAAACAAGCGCCTGTCACCGACCCAACGTATCCAGTTCCAATAATTGCTACTTTCATGGTATTCATGAAACATGAAACATGTAGCATATAACAATAATTAGGCCTTATCTTTTATCCCTTTTATTGTTGTCCACAACATTGCTCCAATTTCTTCAGATAAATTAATTAATTTTTTATAATCCTCTTTTTCTATATACCCCTCTCTTTCTGAAAAATATAATAAATATTTTGTTTCTTTTAATGACCCGTACGACATCTGCAAAAAATATTTTAACTGATTATCTCCTAGCCTTGCATAACCTTCTATATAATTCAACACTACTGATAAGGATGCTCTGCGCAATTGAGAAGTAATGCCATAAATTTCTTCTTTGGGAAATTTTTTCGTAACTTTATATGAAAGATAAGCAAACTCATCCAATTTCTTTTTTAATATTTTATGAAAAGTTTCCTTGTCTTGTTTCATGTTTTTGTATTTTGTATTTTGCCTTATGTTTCATGCTATATGCTTCATGTTTCATGTTTCATGCTTCATGAATTTCTTTTATCGAATAATTCATTCTGTTTTGGCTTTTGAAATAATTCTTGATTAGGATATCTGCCAAGAGTCCAAAAATGAAAAGCTGGATGCCGATCATGATGAAAAACACGCCGATAAGTGGCCAGATTTTGTCGGCAATTGATCCGCCCATAATTTTTTCCACTACCATCCAAATCAAAATCAAAAAACCTATGCATGACAAAAATATTCCCGATCCGCCGAAAAGATGAAGCGGTCGATTGGCATATTTTCCCCAAAACCAAATAGACACCATATCCACAAAGCCCTTGACTCCACGCTTCCAATTATATTTCGTCACTCCACTGGTACGCGGATGATGCGAGACTTTCACTTCAGAAACTTTATAGCCTTGCAATTCCAAAAGTGCGGGAATGAAACGATGCATCTCACCAAAAAGATCCACGTCCTTGAAACATTCTCGTCTATACGCCTTAAGTGAACAGCCGGAATCGTGAATTTTGTCATGAATCAAAATTTTTCGAAGCAAATTAGCAGTACGGGAAAATATTTTTTTGCTTAGAGAATCTTTTCTTTGCCATCTCCAACCGGAAACTATATCATAACCTTTTTCTATTTCCGCCAAAAGCAAAGGGATATCCGCCGGATCATTTTGCAAGTCCCCGTCCATCATCACGATAACCTCGCCCAGTGAATTTTTCACCCCCGCATCAAAAGCAGCTGTTTGACCAAAATTTCTTCTAAATTTGATGAGTTTGAGCGGTGTGAGTCCCTGGCAATTCTCCACGGTCTTGTCGCGTGAACCGTCATCGATAAAAATAATTTCGAAACTTTTCTCCAATTTTTCACAAGCTTCTTTGATTTTTCTATGAAGCTCGCGCACATTCCCCTCTTCGTTATAAAGCGGAACAACCACTGATAGGTTCAGTTTTTCATTCATAAGAATAAAATAAATAATTAAGTTATGTTTATCCTTATTTTAGTAAAAATACCAAAAATGCGCAATACCCCGAAAATTTGGAAACATTGCAAAAAAATGCTATAATTGATTTGTAAAAAAATAATCAAAATAAAAATGAAAAAAATAATAACTTTTTTTGTGCTAGTGAATTTTTTGGGAGTTCTATTGCTTCCTATCGCATCAGCCGAAGAAATAGCAGTGAATCCATCACCGGTTTATGCAATTTGGAATAAAAAATATTCCTATCGATATCTCACCATTTCCGAAACAGAAAAAAACAACCTCCTAAAAGACACTGCCAACTGGAAAGATGAGGGTTCTCTTTGGCAGGCATATGCCACTCAAAAAACTGGCACTGTGCCGGTTTATAAGATAAAAAATAAAAAACAAAATTACTATTATTACACCATTTCGGAAGCAACAAAAAACAACTTGATTAAATCAAAAAAATCCAGAAAAACATGGCAGTATATAGGCATCGCCTTCTATGCTTTCGACAAAAATCAAGATGAAGTAACTCCAATCTACGCAGTGGAATATTCCAAAAACAAAAAACATTTTTACACTTCCAGCCCAGGAGAAAAAAATTGCATGCTCACAGATTCACTTTGGACATACCGAGGGGAGATATTTTGGGTTCCCAAAGAAAATGCCAATCTAGCAACAGACAATTCCACTTGCCGACTGGCTTATGGACCGGAGATAAGCATTGGACTTTGGAGCTATACCAGAAGCGATCTAAAAGAAGAATCTTTCAAGATAGATGCCAATAAAGATTATATAATCAAAGACAAAAATGGTGATAAGATTGCTGAAGTCTTAGCTGGCACAACAACCCGAGTCAAATATGATGGCGATGAAAAACTTCTGATTTACAATTCAATCGCCGAAAAAATCGTAGATAAAGAAGTTAGTTTTGAAGCCAAAGACGGCGATAATTTCAATATTATTTTTGATGTTCATCGTCCAAATTCATCCTATAATGATTATCGGGGGGAAATAAAATTGAAATATAATAACATCAGCAAGGAAATTTGGGTCATCAACACTCTTCCGATGGAACAATATACTTGGGGTATGGGAGAAACTACGGGAACAGGACCATTTGAACACACCAAGGTTATGACGGTAATTTTCCGCACTTATGGCTATTGGTACAAAGAATATGCTACTAAATATTTGAAATATGGTTTCACTATTCGCAGTGATTCCGGTTCACAAATTTACCGCGGTTATGAATGGGAGAAAAAATATCCTAACATCAAAAAAGCCACCGAACAAACTAAAGGAATAATCGTTAAATATAAAGACGAGATCGCCTTGACACCCTATAGTTCTTGGAGCGACGGAAGAACTAGAAGTTTCAAAGAACATTGGGGCTCAGATGATTATCCTTGGTGCAAATCGGTCAAAGATAAATATGGAAAAAATTCTTCACAAAGCACCAAACAACTTCAGGACGCGGGAAATCATATGGTAGGACTAATTGCCAATGGATCACTGAAATTGGCCGGTAGTAAATATAAGAAAAAATATGATTGGATATTGAAATATTATTATTCCAAAATATCACTCCAAAAAATGTACTAAATTATTGAAGAATTTTATTTGATTTATATGCTCAAAAAAATTACCCTACTCTTGTTCGCACTCGCCTCTCTCGCTTTGGCCTATTTTGCTTATCCGATAATAGAAAATCGCTATTTCAAAAGCGAAGTCAAAGAAGTTATTAGGATTGATAATAATAAATTTGATGACAGAGAAACTGCCATAGATTCAAATAATGTTTCTGAAAAAGATTTAGAAATGTCCGATTTAAACGAAACGGAAAGCGCCACTAAAGATGGAATTGATGAAAGTGGAGAGATTGAAAATATTTCCGCCAAAGATTGCGACAATGAATGTGAAAATTTCCAAGACAATACCGCCAACTTGAAATATTGCCAAGATATCTGTGATCTTTCTCCAGTCAAAGAAAGTGAGAATTGTGAAAATTTACCAAGCAAGGAAAAAGATTATTGTTTCAAAAACCAAGCAATCGCGAAAATAGATTTGAAAATTTGCGATTTAATTTCTGATTCAACTATAAAATCAGCTTGCAAAAATCGAGTGACGGAAGAATTACTAGAACAGCAATAATACTATGAAATCTAAAAATATTTTCATTGTCATCCCCGCATATAACGAGGGGAAAATTATCCAAGAAGTGATCACTGACATTCAAAAAGTCGGCTATCTTAACATTGTGCTTGTAGATGATGGCAGTGCTGATGATACTTTTTCCAAAGCTCAAGAGCTTTTGCCAAATACAGTTTTTCGTCATCGTCTAAATCGCGGGAAAGGCGCCGCTACTAAAACCGGCATTGAAGCGGCCAAAATTCTGGGTGCGGATATTATTGTCACGCTTGATGGCGACGGTCAGCATGACCCATCCGACATCAAAAAATTGACTGAACCGATTGAATTTGACAATTTTGATGTAGTGCTCGGCACTCGGCTACTCAATCCAGAAGGCATGCCGAAACACAAAATCCTGGCCAATAAAATTGGAAATTTTTTCACATGGTATCTTTATGGTCTTTGGGTGACCGATTCTCAATCGGGATTCCGCGCCTATTCTCGTCACGCCGCCGAAGTGATCAACACTAAATCGGATCGCTATGAATATGACAGTGAAGTCATTCGCGAAATTCGAAAATATAAGCTAAAATACAAGGAAGTTCCAATCACTGTTCGCTACACCGAATATTCTATGGGAAAAGTCCAAAAACAAGACTTCCTCACCGGTCTAAAAACTCTGTATAAAATGATTTGGAATATAATTTCTTGAACAATTTTAAATTTTAAATTTATAATTTTTAATCAATATCAAATTTATAAATGAACAAAAACAAAAAACAATACGATTTAGAAGATAGAACTTCAAAATTCAGTGAGAACATAATAGTATTTCTTTCTGGTATAGAAAAAAATATAATAACAATTCCGCTCATAAGCCAATTAGTTAGATCGGCAACCAGCATTGGTGCTAATTATTGCGAAGCAAATGGAGCGAGTTCAAAAAAAGATTTTAAAAATAAAATTTACATTTGCAAAAAAGAAGCAAAAGAAACAAAATATTGGTTGCAACTCATTTCCAAGTCTGTGCCTAATGAGACTGAAAAATGCAGATTTTATTGGAAAGAAGCCCAAGAATTAACATTAATTTTCTCAAAAATCATTCGGACTATTGAAAATAATAAAGAATAGATTTAAAATTTAATAATTAATATTTCATTTCAAATTTAAAATTAAAAATTTAAAATTATTACCCCTATGAACATTCATTTGTATCAAATCGCCGTCATAGTTGTTTCTTCTTTGATGATCTATCAAGGTCTAGATCGCTATTTCAAAAAACAAAAAAATCAGTCTTTCTTGAAACTTCTTATCCGTCTAATTGTCTGGGGCGGAATGATTACGATTGTCGTCTATCCCAAAGCCAGCACCAGTTTGGCAAAATTTATTGGCATCGAAGGCAACATCAACGCCATAATCTTGGTCGGCTTCATTTTGATTTTTCTCATCATCTTCAAATTAATGAACGCCATCGAACACCTCGAACAACAAATGACAGAGATTACTAGGAAAGATAGCTTAGAAGAGATAAAAAAATGATTCTATTATAAATTTATCGAATTTTAAATTTATTCTAAAATATGCAAATAAGTGATTTGCAAGCATCCAAAGATGCCAAAACATTCATCAAAAAAGAAAAGCGTTCTCTGATAGAAAAATTCGCCAACATCGAAAAATTTTCATCGGTAGAAAAACCTTTTTCTTTTTTTATGGCTGGTTCTCCAGGAGCTGGGAAAACTGAATTTTCTAAAAGACTCATAGAAATAATGGCACCTATTCCAATTGTCAGAATTGATGCTGACGAAATTAAGAAATTTATTCCTCAATATACAGGGAAAAATTCTGATGTAATACAAGGTGCAGCCTCTATTGGTGTTGACAATCTCAATTATTACACATTGAAACACAAGCAGAATTCAATAATGGATGGTACATTCGCAAATTATGATATAGCACGTAGAAATATAATAAATTGCTTAAACAAAAAAAGGCAAATTAGCGTTTTTTATATATTCCAAGATCCGGTTATCGCCTGGGACTTTACTAGAAAGCGTGAAAAACTTGAGGGGAGATACATCCCAAAAGAAGCTTTTGTTAATGCCTTTTTCAAAGCAAGAGAGAATGTAGTATTGTTAAAGAAAGAATTTAATGACAAAATCGAGCTTAATTTGGTTATAAAGAATAAGGATAATACCATCAAAAAAATTAAATACGATATTGATCATGCTATTGACATTTATATTAAAATTAACTATAATAAAAACTCATTAACCACAATTTTATGTTAAAAAAAATCATCTCACAAATTAACAAGAAAAAATCAAAAAAAGAAGGTGCTAATTTCTTCGATCTTCCCGTAGCAGAACAGCAAAAAATAATTCAAAAGGCCGCAGAACTGTCAGCGCAAGATCAAAAAGATCTTCTAGCAGAATATGAAAAAAAATTCGGAGAACTACAAACAAATACCTGCAAATAAAAAAAATCCTCACTAAAAACCGACCTCGAGTCGGTTTTTGATTGAAGAAATTATAGAATACTCAAAATTTGTCAATTATGGGCAGTCCCGATACCCAAAATAGTGCTTTTTTAGGTATTTATCACATAATCAACGATTTGTCATTTAATTTTAACTTTGCTATTATAAATTTATCGAATTTTAAATTTATTCTAAAATATGCAATATTGACTTTTTGGAATGTTTAAGGTAAAGATGAAATATTTTATGTCATGTTTTCCGGCAGGGTGGTCAATATAAAAAAAATTCTCCGCCATAGTAGGGTGTGGAAACCCTGGGCCGAGAACTTTCTATAAATTAATACTATCATACTATCAATTTTATGTCAATTATCGGATTTTTGACGTAGAATAAGCACTAAAAAATGAAAATTTCCATCATCACTCCATCATATAACCAAGCTGAGTTTATTGAACGGACAATTCAAAGCGTACTTTCGCAAAACTATCCCGATTTGGAATATATTGTTATGGATGGCGGATCAACTGACGGCACGCTAGAAATTCTCAAAAAATATTCTGATCGTATTATTTGGAAAAGTGAAAAAGACCAAGGGCAATCCGATGCAATCAATAAGGGATTGAAAATTGCTACAGG
>DCUU01000029.1 GCA_002328565.1 Candidatus Moranbacteria bacterium UBA2206 | reverse complement strand
TATATTTGCAAAAAGTGGATGTTGGAACAAAAGGTCCTGGGATAACTTTGAGTCGCACTAATCCGGATATGGTGAAGAAAATGTTTGAATTGGAAGTGCCGGAAATTTTTGCCGGCACAGTGGAGATAAAATCCATCGCCAGAGAAGCGGGGGAGCGAACAAAAATTGCGGTCGCTTCAACGGAAGATGGCATTGATCCGATTGGTTCTTGCGTTGGACAAAAAGGCACCAGAGTGCAAGCGGTGATTGATGAATTGGGTGGAGAAAAAATTGACATTGTGCTTTGGAACGAAGACGTGGCGAAATTTATCTCAGCCTCTCTTTCTCCAGCTAAGGTTTTGAAGGTGGACATTGATGAAGAAAAAAAAGAAGCGGTAGTTTCAGTCTTAGAAGATCAATTGTCGCTGGCGATTGGCAAGCGCGGACAAAATGTGCGCTTGGCAGCCAAACTTACCGGTTGGAAAATTGATATCAAGGGGATAAAACCAGAAGGGGAAGAAATTGAAGAAGAAAATGCAGTAGAAACAGAAGTGGAAGTAACGGAAGAATAATTAATTAATTATTTCAGCCCAAGGCTGATCCGCCTTTGGCGGAAATTTTAAAATTATTATGGGGAAATTAATTGTTATTGGGCATAAAAATCCAGACACTGATTCTATTATAGCGAGTTTAGTAGCGGCACATTATTTTAATACTGTGCTAAAAATGGATGTGCAGGCATATCGCGCAGGCGAGATGAATAATGAAACTAAATTCATTTTGCAAGAGTTTGGGATAGAAGCACCAGAATTAGTAGGAGATCTTTTGGAAGATGAAAAAGTAGTGTTGGTTGATCATAATGAAGAAAATCAAATATCAGATAAGATTGATTTTTCTAGAGTTATTCAAATCATTGATCATCATAAAATTTCACTGAAAACTGATGGGCCTATTTTTTGTCGAATTGAACCAATTGGTTCTACATCCTCTCTTATTGCAAAAATGTTTTTTGAGAAAAATGAAAAAATTTCTGAAGTTTATGCTAGGTTACTTTTGGCGGGAATCTTGTCAGACACCTTGAATTTTACTAGCCCAACGACAACCGAGGAGGATAAAAAAATAGCAGAAAAATTAAATGAGACGGCTAAGATTGAGATTGAAAATTTTGTTTCAAGGATGTTTGAAGCTAAATCAAGCTTGGAAGGAATTTCAGTGGAAGAAATAGTTTCGTTGGATTATAAAATTTTTGAAATGGGAGAATATAAGGTAGGTGTGGGCGTTTGGGAAACAACTAACCCAGAAAGTGTGAATCAAAAAAAAGAAGAAATTTTGGAAATTTTGAAAGCTAAAAAAGAAAAAGATAAAATAGATCTTCTATTTTTTATGTCAGTGGATATCATAAAACAAAATAGTTATCTTTATATTATATCCCAAAAAGAAGGGGAATTAGCCCAAAAAGTGTTTGGTGGGAAAATAGAAAATGAGATGATGATTTTGGAGGGTGTAGTTTCTAGAAAAAAACAAATTGCCCCTCAATTAACGAATGAATTAACTAAATAATTTTTGTCTTTTAGAAAAATAATTATGAAAAAATTACCGAAATCACAAATTGAATTTGAAGTTTCTATCCCTTCGGCAGAATGGGAAAAATATTTAGATGTAGTGTCAAAAGAAGCGTCGGAAGAATTTAACATTGCAGGATTTCGTCCTGGCAAGGCGCCAAGAAAAATGGTGGAAGAAAAAGTTGGCAAAGGAGTGATCCTAAATGGGGCAGCCGAAAAGGCTGTGCAAAAAAGTTATGCGGATTTTATCATCAAAGAAAAAATTGAAGCCATTGGTAGTCCGAAAGTGGAAGTTTTGGAAATCGAAGAAGGAAAAGATTTGAAATATAAAGCGGTTGTGTCAGTGATGCCGGAGATTAAAATAGAAGAAAAATATGTCAAAGGGATAAAAGAAATAAATAAAGAATATGCGGACAAAAAACCCCAAGTAGATGAAAAAGATTTGGAACTGGAATTGGAAAAATTGGCCAACAGCCGAGTGAAGTTAGTGACAGTTCAACGTGAAGCACAAAAAAATGACAATGTAGAAATTGATTTTGAAGTGAAAGTTGATGGCGTGCCGATTGAAAATGGATCTAGCAAGAAACATCCACTTATCATTGGCCGCGGAGTATTCATCCCTGGTTTTGAAGAACAAGTGATTGGAATGAAAGAAGGAGAAGAAAAAGAATTTGAATTGAATTTTCCCGCGGATTATCATAAAAAAGATTTGGCCGGAAAACCGGCAAGTTTCAAAGTAAAAGTAAATTTAGTGCAAGACCGACAAACTCCGGAAATTAATGATGAGTTTGCAGTGTCACTGGGAAAATTTGAAAATTTGGAAGCGCTCAAAAAAAATATGCGAGAAGGGATGGAGCACGAAGCTTTGCATAAAATGAAAGATGAAAAGAGAGTGAAATACATTGAAGAGATAATAAAAAATTCACAAGTGGAACTGCCAGAAATTTTGGTTCATGAAGAAGCTCATCGCATGTTGCAAGAATTTGAATACCAGCTTGCTCCGATGGGAATGAACATTGACCAATATTTAGCGCAAATCAAAAAAGACAAGGAAGAATTAATTCACGATTGGGAACCACAAGCGCAAAAAAGAGTAATTAGCGCGATGGCGCTCAAAGAAATTGCGAAAATGGAAAGCTTGGAAGCGACTAGCGCCGAAATTGAAGCTGAGATGAATAAGACTTTGCAATATTACAAAAAGGTCAAAGATATGGAGAAGAATATTGATATGGAAGGATTGTATACTTATAGCAAGGGAGTTTTGGAAAATGAAAAAGTTTTTGAATATCTTGAGAAACTTTAATTTACGAAAGTACGAATCTAACTAAAATACTAATTCGTACTTTCGCTTAATTAGTAATTTCGTAAATTATGAACAATCAATATCTAATCCCAACCGTCATTGAAAAAACTAGTTATGGCGAGCGAGCATATGATATTTATTCGAGACTATTGAAAGACCGAATCATTTTTCTTGGCGGACCGATTGATGATGTGTCGGCCAATTCAATCATTGCTCAACTTTTGTTTTTAACTTCACAAAATTCCAAGGAAGATATCAAACTCTACATCAATTCTCCTGGGGGGCAAGTGACTTCGGCTTTAGCGATCTATGACACCATGCAATATGTGAAACCAAATATTTCCACAATTTGCGTGGGAATGGCAGCTTCAGCGGCAGCTTTGCTTCTTTTGGCTGGAGAAAAAGGCAAGCGAATGATTTTGCCAAACGGCGAAGTGATGATTCACCAAGTGATGGGTGGCACGCAAGGGCAAGCCACGGACATCGACATTCATGCCAAACATATTCTGAGCATCAAAAAAAGACTCAATGAAATTATGGCTGTCCACACCGGACAAAAATTGGAAAAAGTTGAGAGAGACGCCGAACGCGACTATTTCATGAGCGCGGAAGAAGCTAAGAAATATGGGATTGTGGATAAGATTATAAAATAACTTTCGTAGAGACGCCCCGTCGGGGCGTCTCTACAACAAAAAAACAAAAAACGCTTTCGAAAATCGGAAGCGTTTTTTGATGGGGGAAAATAAATTTTTCTATTTCAAAAATTCCAACAAGCTTTCTCCTGTCATATCTTTGGGTTTTTCTATGTTCATAATGTCAAGGATTGTTGGAGCGACGTCGCTTAGGATTCCTGATATTTCTGGTTGGACTTCTTTTTGTGGGGAGGCGCGAAAATTATCTGGAGTGACATACCAAAGTGGAACCGGATTGGCACTATGTTCAGTATCTTTTTCCCCGGTATGAATATCCAACATTTCTTCTACGTTGCCATGATCGGCTGTGATAAGAAGACAACCATTAGCAGAAATTATAGCTTTAATAATTTTTTCCATGCAATCATCTATCGTAGCTAGCGCTTTTTTAGCAGCTTCCTTGTTTCCGGTGTGCCCCACAATATCGGCATTGGCAAAATTTAATAATATAAAATCATACTTATCTCGTTCAATATTTTGCAAAACTTTTTGGGTAATCTCTTTGGCACTCATCTCGGGAAGCTTATCAAAACTGGAAATATCCTTGGAAGGAACTATCATACGATCCTCTCCGGGAAATGGATCTTCATTGCCACCGTTGAAAAAATAGGTGACATGAGCAAATTTCTCTGTTTCAGCAATTCGCAGTTGACTAAATTTATTTTCACTTAAAATCTTACCAAGGCACATAGTTATTTCAATTGGCGAAAAAGCTACTTCAACCGGGAGATTTTCTTCGTATTGAGTCATTGTTGCAAAAAATAAGTTCTTAAATTTAGAAACTGGAAATTTAGAGAAACTTGGTATGGTGAAGGCCTTAGTTATCTGACGTGCGCGATCTTCTCGATAATTGAAGAAAATTATCGAATCACCATCCTTTATCTGGCCTATCGGTTCACCATTTTTTGTTATAATTGCCGGTTCTATATATTCATCATAAATTTCTTTTTTGTATGAAGCAGTCAGATATTTTTCGATGTTTTCAATTTTTTCTCCTTCGCTCTTCACTATTGCTTTGTAGGCTTTTTCTACCCGATCCCAATTATTGTTTCTGTCCATGGCAAAATATCTCCCAGAAATTGTGGCAATTTTTCCAATTCCATATTTTTCCATTCGTTGCTCTAGTTCTTTGATGGCTTCAATACCAGAATTAGGTGCGCTGTCTCGTCCGTCAGTAAAAACATGCAAAAAAAGTTTTTCAACTTTTTGATCACGCATCATTTCAAGAAGGGCATAAATATGATCAAGAGTAGAGTGAACTGAACCTCGGCCAAGAAGCCCCATAAGATGAATAGCTGAATTATTTTCTTTGGATTTTTTTATAGCCTCTAAAAAAGCTGGATTTTTGAAAAATTCTCCGTCATTGATTGCCATAGTGATGCGAGGCATATTTTGGTAGATTACTTTTCCTGCGCCTAGTGTCATGTGGCCCACTTCTGAATTTCCCGGTTCTCCCCATGGCAAACCGACTGAAATTCCACTGGCTTGAATAGCGATTTTTGGATAATACTCGTCTAGCTTTTTAAATGTTGGAAGCTCGTCATTGGAAACTGGATTGCCTCTATTTTTTTCACCTATTCCCCAACCATCAAGGATAACTAACATTACTGGCTTGGGTCGTTTTTTTCTTATTTCTTTATCTAACATAAAAAATTATAATTTTAAAAAATATTTATACATTAATAATAGCACTTGTAGAGGTCTTTGACAAAAAAGCTTCTTTCGAGTAATATTTATCTGTAGCGATACATTTTTAATTTGTTTTAATTATCTCGTTTCTTTTGATAAAAGAAGCATAATATGGCATTTCTAGGTAATATTTTGAAAAAACCGTATGATTTATCAATTGAATAAAGAAAAAAAATATGGAATCAGGCTTAACCATTCTTATTATTGGTCTTTTGTGTTTGGCTGTCGGCTCAATTGCGGGCTATTATGCCAGACAAACCATTGCTAAAAAGCAACTTCATACAGCTGAGGGGAAGGCTAGCAATCTTCTGGAAGAAGCAGAAAAAAAAGCTCAAGAAATTGTTCTTGAGTCAAAAAACAAGGCAGTAAATATCCTTGAAGAAGCCAAGAAGAAGGAGCAGGAAAGAGAAAATCAAATAATCCGATCCGAAGAAAGATTGGAAAAAAGGGAAGGAATCCTCGACACAAAAATGGAGGAAATTGAACGTGGGCGAGTAAGCTTAGAAAAAAAGGCCGAGGAAATTAGACAAATTCGAAAAGAAGTGGATGAAGTAAAGAAACAAGAGCTAAAAAGATTGGAAAAAATAGCCGAACTACCAAAAGACCAAGCTAAGAAAATATTGCTTCAACTTACTGAAGAAGAAAATCGAGAATATTTTGGCAAAAAACTCAAGGATATGGAAAATAATGGCCGAGAAGAATTAGACAAAAAAGCCAAAGACATTATGACCCAAGCTATTCAAAGATATGCTGGATCTCACGCGGCGGAAGCGACAACTTCTACCGTGAGTATTCCATCGGATGAAGTCAAGGGTAGAATTATCGGAAGAGAAGGAAGAAATATTAAAGCCTTGGAACGATTAACGGGCATTGAAATTATTGTGGATGATACGCCGGAGGCGATTGTTATTTCGGGCTTTGATCCAATCAGAAGAGAAATTGCCAAAATTGCTTTGGATAAATTGATTGGAGATGGCCGAATTCATCCAACTAAAATTGAAGACGCCGTAGAATTTGCTAAAAACGAAGTGAATAATAAAATTAAGGAAGCGGGTGAAGCGGCAGTTTACGATGTGGGGGTAGTTGGGCTTGATCCCAAACTTATTCATATTATTGGACGTTTGCGTTACCGAACTAGTTTTGGACAAAACGCCATGCTTCATTCAATTGAGGTGGCTCATCTCTCTGGAGCGCTAGCTTCTGAGCTTGGAGCAGATGCGACTTTGGCAAAAAAAGCTGGGCTTTTGCATGATATTGGAAAGGCAGTGGACCATGAGGTGCAGGGAACGCATGTTGAAATTGGAATAAAAATATTAGAAAAATTTCATGTAGGCAAAGATGTTATTGACGCAATGAAATCTCATCATGAAGATTATCCATTTGAAACTCCAGAGTCAATGATCATTGCAGCGGCGGATGCAATTTCTGCCAGTCGCCCCGGAGCGAGAAAAGATTCTTTGGAAAATTATTTGAAACGCTTAGAAGAATTGGAAGCAGTGGCAACTTCATTCCCAGAAGTGGAAAAAACATATGCTATTCAAGCTGGTCGGGAAATTCGAGTTTTTGTTAAACCGGACAAAATTGATGATCTAGGCGCAATCAAGTTGTCGCGCGCTATTGCAGACAAGATTGAAAAAGAATTAAAATACCCAGGGGAGATAAAAGTGAATGTGATTCGCGAACTGCGAGTGACAGAATTTGCGAGATAAAAAAAGCAAAATTAATTTAACAATTAAACTCTATGGAATAAATTTTGATTACAAAATTATTCCGCTAAAGCGGAATATTACATAGGGTAAAACTAGAATAGGAGGTGGATTATGGCAAATAATATGAATAAAGACGCGCTTATATCTGCAATTTCAGAGAAAACTGAATTGTCCAAAAAAGACATCGCAACAGTACTGGAAACTTTTGAAGAAGTAGTGACTAAGGCTTTGCGCAATGACGAAAAAGTGACGCTTACGGGTTTCGGGACTTTTCGGGTTTCGAAACGAGCCGAAAGAGCAGGTATCAATCCTCAGACAAAAGAAAAAATTCAAATTCCTGCAATGTCTATTCCAAAGTTTACAGCTGGGAAAGCATTAAAAGAGGCGATTAAATAGGACTCGCCCTATGGAATAAATTTTGTTTACAAAATTATTCCGCTAAGGCGGAATATTCCATGGGGTAAAGGAGATAGTAGCGGAATCCCGTTTAAGGCGGGATTTTGCTATCCTTGAGTTGACGAAGAGTTTATTTGCAGGTAAGATAAGAATATTGGTTTTTTAAAAAATAATAAGGTTATCGGAGTGTCGTATACCGGTAGTACGTATGGTTTGGGACCATATTGACTGGGTTCGATTCCCAGCACTCCGACAAATTCATGTAACATGTAGCATGAAACATGAAGCAAGAAAAATAGCTAGCTGAAATTACGGATGAAGCGGGTCTGCCCGCCGAAGCGTAGCGTAGGCGGGTGTCGTATAACGGCTATTATATCAGCCTTCCAAGCTGAGGACGGGGGTTCGACTCCCCCTACCCGCTCCAAAACAAAAAACAGTCTCGATTGCTCGAAGCTGTTTTTTGTTTTGGTAAATAGTTTTTCCCAGAAGGTAAT
>DCUU01000046.1 GCA_002328565.1 Candidatus Moranbacteria bacterium UBA2206 | reverse complement strand
TGTTTGGTTTTTAACAAAAATCAAAACAAAAAAAGAAAAGTCCCGCCCGGGCTTTTTCCTTTACGAAGAGGCTGGTTTGAGGTAAAATTTAAACGAAAATATCAAAATATTTACAAATAAAAAATAACCAAACAATATTATGAATAATTATCAAGGAAGTATCATTGAAGAGTCACTTGAAAATAAAGAGGTTTTGGAAAAAGTGAAAATTATCTCAACAAAAATTGAGCCAGTAACAGACGAACATAAAACGCCATGGATTTCTCAATGGACTCTGCATACAGTTGAACTTCCTGCGGATGCTGCGCAGGCAATTTCTGAAGAAATCAGTTATTCACTAGATAAAAAACATGCTTGGTATGCTGACTTCAAAAATGATTTATCGCATTATATCATTTTTCGCGACAAAGTGTTTTTCATTGATCGCAAGAGTGCGTCGCAATATGCTGAAGCGAAAGCGCATGGTCTTTCACTGGGTATTCCAGAATATCAAGTTGATTTTCAGCCCATAGATAAATAATTATAAAAATAAAATGTCATTTGAACATCCACTCAAAAATATTATTCCTCGAATTGGGAGTAAATTAAAAAGTGCAAAAGAGAAGGAGCCTGTTAATAAGTCATATTCGAAAAATGATGGTCGCAGATGGATCGAGCTTGTTGTGAGAGAAAGTGAAGAAACCGTTAGCCTGTATTATAACAACCTTGGTCTGACTGATGAAATGCTTTCTCAGAAAAACAGTGTCTTGGACATTGGCGCTGGTATGGCTGATTTTGCGGCGCATTGCAAAGCGAATAAAATTAATGATAATGTAATTTCTTTGGATCTTCAGCAGGAAGATCAACCGGGAATTGTTGACGCCCAAAAGATGTATTTTGGCGAGAAGATATATGAACATGTAAAAAACAGAACTATCACTGGGAAAATGGAGGAGATTCCTTGTGAGGACGAATCCTTTGATTTAATTGTCGGGCATACTGCTATGCCTGGAGTTTACTATCATTCTGATGAAATAGAAGAAATGAAAAAAGGCATTTCCAATTCTTTTAATGAAATTATGCGTGTTCTGAGACATGGCGGAGAAGCCAGAATGTTTCCCTTGACTGATGATCAGGAGGGTGAAAGTGAGATTAGGAAAAAATTTCAACATCAAGCAATTAAACAAAAACTTTCCGAACTTCAAAAAACTGGAATCTGTCAGGTTTTAACTGAAGAAGTTATCGACCCAGAAACAAAAAAAATAACAAGAGAAAAAAGAATTGTGATTAGGAAAATATAATTTTCTAGACTGTAAAAAAAGAGCTACTATCAATAGCGGTTTTTGATTTATTGTAAGAAAAGGGGTAAGATTGAAGTGTAATTTTTATGTTAAAAAAATGCCAATCATGGAAAGATTTAGTACGCCAAAAAGTAAAGATGAAATAAGAAATGAAATTGAAAGTGGAAAACAAGCCTATATACAAGAAAAAAATGAACCATTTGCCCCAAGAGAGAGAAGAGAGGCGTCATTACCATTGGAATTAATTAACACGAAGGATTTTTTTGAAAGAAATGGAGAAAATGGAGCTAGTTTAGTTTACGGCTGGTATGAGAAAGCTATTTCCAGGCGTGATCGTCAGCCACTAGGTGAGGATAGTTTTTTCTATCATTTTTTTGACGGTGGTTCTTCTGATGAAACTCTTATGTATGGTGATTTGAAAAAAGGATACTTACTGGGTTTTCTGAAATACGGAGTTTTTATCCCTTCTCATTTTGCTCCAAAAAATATTCGAACTGGTTATGATATGATAAAAGAATTGGGATCCAGCGAACAAATTCCTTGTGTAATGTCTATCACTGAAGATTTGGTAAAAACTATTACAAAATTTCCAGAATGGAAAACTATTGATTCGAATTTTATCGCTGAATTTAGAGGTGAGAAACATGAGAAGTATATTGTTTATAACAGCCACTCAAAGGTTAAACAATTAATGGTCGGACTATTAAATGAATATATGCAAGAACAAGAAAGTTATGGTTACGATGATGAGGAAGAGGATTATGATGGTGAAAGTGTGAATTAATCTCAGCCTTAAAAAAATCACGAAATCTCTCCGTAATGAATCATCTCATTATCGGAGGCGGTGAATCAAGATTGAAAAACATGATCAAAAACGTGAAAAAGCACTAATTTGAAACACATTTTCACGATTATGTTGAAAATAGCGTGAATTTGGTCAAAAATTTACTCAAATTCACGCTAAACTTGAATTTTGCCGTGAATTTGGAAAAAAAGAAAAAGCTCATCACGGGCTTTTTTCTTTACGAAAAGGGGGAACGGGAGTAGAATTAAAGAGTGAGAATAGCATAATTAATTCGGGGTGGTGGTGGGAAAAGTTGGGATTTACCCTGTTTAATAGCGAATCGATATTTAATAGGGAAAATTTTGTAATTAGTGATTGGAAAAAATAAATAAAATATATGGATAAATTAAACGAATTAACAAAGAGAATAATTGCTTCTAGGGATGCACGCGATTGGAAACAATTTCATAATCCAAAAGATGTGGCCTTGTCTTTGGTTTTGGAGGCGGCGGAAGTTATGGAACATTTTCAATGGAAGAATGCGGAAGAAATGGAAAGGTATATAAAGGAATCGAAAAAAGAAATCGGCGAAGAATTAGCCGATGTTTTGTACTGGATTCTTCTTATGAGCCATGATCTTGATATTGATGTTTTGGAGGCGTTGGGCAAAAAGCAAACTAAGAACGAAGAGAAATATCCAATTGAAAAAGCTAAAGGCAAACATACTAAGTATAATAAATTATGATTGTATACTCATCTACAAAAAAAGATTTTATTGCTGATGTTATGGCGAATCAGATTGAGAAAACCATTCTGACTTCTTTTGTGAGAGAATTAGGTCATTCAACAGGAAAATCAGAAGTTGCGTCTTGGCGAGACTCTATGATGTATATGAATAACGTTATTTCCGATCCAGAAATACCAGATGACGCTGGCGTAGCAATTGAATATAGGATACCGCAAACCTCAAAGAGAATTGATTTTATTTTGACAGGGGCAAATAGTGAGAATAAAAAAACAGCAATTTTGATTGAACTTAAGCAATGGAGCGAGGGAATTTCTATAAGTGACAAAGATGGAGTTGTTAATACTAAATTTTTTGGAGAAGTTAATCATCCATCCTATCAAGTATGGTCATATGCAACACTTCTAGAAGATTATAATGCTAATGTGCAAGACCAGAATATTTCTCTTAGACCTTGTGCGTATTTGCATAATTATAATCGAGTTGGCATTGATCGAGATGTGGTTATAGAAAATGAATTTTACAAAGAGTATATCAACAAGGCACCTGTTTTTTTGAGGGAAGATATGCACAATCTTCAGTCATTTATTAAAAAATTTGTGAAATATGGCGACAAGGGGGATGTGCTTTATGCAATTGAAAATGGAAAAATTCGTCCTTCAAAAGCTTTGGCGGATAGTCTTGCTTCAATGCTCCAAGGGAATCAAGAATTTGTGCTCATTGACGATCAGAAAATTATTTATGAAACGGCTTTAAAGCTTGCTAAGGAGTCTACGGAAGAAAATAAAAATGTTTTAATTGTTGAGGGCGGTCCGGGAACAGGCAAATCTGTTGT
The DNA here is from genome assembly GCA_002328565.1 of Candidatus Moranbacteria bacterium UBA2206. Classification (GTDB taxonomy): domain Bacteria; phylum Patescibacteriota; class Minisyncoccia; order Moranbacterales; family UBA2206; genus UBA2206. Next base: position 8,813 of record DCUU01000046.1, on the reverse strand, counting down.
TGCGATAAATCTTTTGACCGAGCTTACAAAAAGAGGTGATGTTACGCAGTATGTTACAAGAAATTCAGCGCCACGCGAAGTTTATCAAGTTAAGCTGTCTGGTAAATTTACAAAAACTAGAATCTCAAATCTTTTCAGTTCATCTGGATCTTTTCATGACATTGAACCGAATACTTTCGATTCTTTAATAGTTGATGAAGCACATAGGCTCAGTGCAAAATCAGGCATGTTCAGTCATTTGGGCGAAAATCAAATCAAGGAGCTTATAAATGTCGCTAAATTTAGCATTTTCTTTATTGATGAAGATCAGCGAGTAACACTGAAAGATATTGGAAGAACATCAGAAATCATTGAGTGGGCGAATTCGCTGGGGGTCAAAATTCATAAGGCGGGGCTAGCATCTCAATTTCGATGTAATGGTTCGGATGGATATCTAGCTTGGATTGATAATGTTTTGCAAGTAAGAGAAACAGCTAATGAAAAATTGGAAGATATAGATATTGATTTTGATTTTAAGGTGATTAATGATCCTGCTTTGATGCACGAAGAAATTGTCGAGAAAAATTCATTGAATAATAAATCGCGTGTAGTAGCTGGATATTGTTGGAAATGGGTTAGTAAGAAAAATCCTGTTTTGAAGGATATAATAATCGGAGGCTACAGTGCAACATGGAATCTCAATTCACATGGTCAAGCTTGGATAGTACATTCTGAATCTGTCAGTGAGGTTGGTTGTATTCATACTTGCCAGGGGTTGGAGCTGGATTATGTCGGCGTGATAATCGGTCCAGACATGATTGTAAGAAACGGAAAAATTATCACTGATGCAACCAAAAGAGCAATTAGTGATCAATCGATGAAGGGGATTAAAACGAAGCTAAAAGAAAACAGGGAAGAGGCGGAAGCTCTTGCAGACGCGATCATTAAAAACACCTACCGAACACTTATGACTCGAGGTATGAAAGGTTGTTATGTCTATTGTACAGATCCGGAAACTCAAGAATATTTTAAAGGTAGAATAAATAATAAAGGCAAAAAAACTGTCTATGATGATATTCCTATGGGTGAATCTTTTAATATTGATAAATAGTCGTCTAAAATATGATATTAAGTCAATCTAAAAATAATAATGGCCACAGAAAAAGATTGCGTGAAAGATTTTTACAATCTGGATTCGAGGGATTTTTAGATTATGAAATTATTGAATTACTTTTGACTTTTGGTACTCCAATGAGGGATTGCAAGCAAATAGGTAAGGACGCAATCAAAATGTTTAAAAATCTTGCTGGGGTAATAAATGCAAACCCAGATGAGTTAATGCAAGTAAAAGGTATTGGTGAAGCCAATTCAATTTTTATCAGGGTGGTTAAGGAATTAAATAAACGTTTGCCTAAGGAATATATTGAGCAGAATATTTTGTTAGATTCTCCTGAAACAGTATTTAATTTTTTAAAAGAAAAAATAGGCAGTGAAAAGAAAGAGCATTTTGTCATCATGTTTTTTGATGTTAAAAATAAATTAATAATAGACGATGTTTCTGTCGGTATATTGAATGCTAGCTTAGTGCATCCCAGAGAAGTATTTAAGAAAGCAATTTTAAATAATGCATCTCATGTTATTATTGCTCATAATCATCCATCTGGAGACCCAAGTCCATCAAATGAAGATATTGATACAACAAAAAGACTTGTTGAGGCTGGTAAAATTTTAGGAATTTCTATTATTGATCACTTGATTATTACAGAAAATAAATTTACAAGCTTAAAAGATGTTAAATTAATATGAAAATGCAAACAAGAACTAAGGATATAACCATAAATATTCGAGAGGAATAATTTTTTTAAATTTTAAAATTATGAAAAAACATTTCAACAATTCAAAAAACATTGTTTTATTTAAAAATTCAAAGATGAAGATTTTTAGCACGCATGAGATAGAATCCGAGAATATTATTGTTAATAAAGCGAAGGAAAAATCAGAATTTACTTGTGAAACGGCGACTCATTCAGCAGTAGAAGAATTAATTCGAAATGGTTGGAAAAAAGTTGATTACGAGGACATGTTTGGTGAAAAAATAATCAAGAAATATGCAAATATTGATTAAAAAAATTAGTTATAATGCAAAAAAAGTAATTATAAAACGTTAGGAAGAATAAAACCATGATTGATTTTAGTCGACAAGAATTGCAAGATGATATCTTTAGAATGTATGGAGCATGCATAGTTTCTGAAAATGGAAAATCAAAAAACGCTCCAATAGATATAGATCGTCTCAGAAAACTGCTTACGGGTGGCGAATCATCCTATAGGCAAATAGATTTTGAAACAGAATTAAATTATTTAATAGAGTCTAAATATTTCAAATTATATGCAACCCATTTTATTATCCCTACTGCTCATGGAATGAATAAAATTTGGGGTAAAACAACGAATATTCCTCTAGACTCAAAGAACGAAACAAGTAAATGGTGGGAGAAAACATGGATTCAGGTGATTTTCCTTGTGGGTGCTATTTTAACAGTAGTCTCTTTTATTTGGTTATTTTTTAAATTTTTTATGACTTCGCCACTTCCCTCATATCTTTCGCTTTGATATGAAAGCGAAGTAGAAAAAAATATATTAATGGCCTAATTCCAATCCAATGAATTATACAGTCATAATAACTGAAAAATGGGATAATTTTGAAAGGATTATTAATCCTTTTTTGCAAAGACTTGATCCAGCACTTTTCCAAAATATTATCTTGGGTGTTTTGGCAATTTTTATTCCATTCGCGATTGTTTTTCTTACGGATATTTTAAATTCCAAAAAGGAGAAAAGAAGCGAATTTGAAAAAATGGTTTTAAGTGATGAAGTGCTTGGAACGAAAAAAGTCTTCTGGTTTTCTATTGTTGGCGTAGTATTTTTTGCATTTTTTTCTGGTGTTGATACTTCGTCGTCAGCGAAAATTGTGTCTATAATTGCTGCAATAATTTTGATTTTCTTTTTTTGGAAACCTTTTAAGAAAATTTTGAGGTTTTCTGAAGGACATAAGCCAGAATTTGAAATATCTTTTTTGAAAAAATTAAGTTTTTCAAAGTTTTTTAATTTCAAAAACAAAAGCAAGGCAGAAAAAATATTCCGATCATGGAATTCCTTTTGGTCAGAAAAATCAGAAATAAACGAAAGAGATTTTACAAATATTTTTATATCTCACATTGATGACTCCATAAAATTCGGGAAATTTGATCTTGCAGTTCAGCTTGCACAAGTTTATGCAAACAATATTGAAAAGCGAGATCGATTCTCGATCGGTTATGAAATTCTGCCAAAGGTTTTTGAATGGAACGAATTTTTTTGGAATGAGCAACAAATTTGGCTAAAGGGTTATGATACGGAAAAGAAAATACAAAGTTTTATTTCACAAAAGCACTTTCCAACTTTTAGAAATTGGGTGTTAAAACTGTATAAAAAAACAAATTCAAAGAGAGAGCGTTTTTGGAATTGGCACTATTTTGGCGGAGAATTTTTTCAAGCAATAATTAAAACACTGCTTAAGGACGGACATGGACCATATCAGCTTTTTTCTTCATTCAAAAAACACGTCGAGGAAAGTGTGGAAAAATTGAATAAAATTAAAGACGAAGAAGAAAAGAAAAAATATGACCATCGGGTCACTGGGCTTTTTGCTAGCTTTTGTCCAACTTTTTTTAACGAAATAGATAATGCGCCGTCAAATTATGGGATTTGGGAACACGATTTTCCTCCAGAGTGGAAGATAACAATGGCAAATACGAAAAGCGGAATCCCAGGTGTTATCTTGGGTGAGTTTTTACAGTGGTCAAGAGATCGAATTTTCAAAAAAGAAAATGAGGAAAGCTTTGATAAAGATTTGACTGAGGTGATAAATGGAATCTTTCCAAATGTGCATTCATCGCTGTTTACTGCCTTTTTGATGCTGCTTGTCTCAAGTGAGGTCAAATATGCATTAGAAAAAGAGCCAAATTTTTATATTTTGGGCGTGAGTGTATCGTGGTCTGGCTCTATTGAAGAAAGCGAAGAAGACAGAGATAAAAGACTTGCCGAAATGATGAAAGCTAAAGATAGTTCACAAAAAGAAGAAACCGTTCAAGTTATTTTAAAGTTCTTTCACTTTTGGCAGACGCTCACGATTTATAAGGATAATTTAAGCGAAGATGAATCTAAAAATTGGGAAGGCTACACAGAAAAACAAAGAAAATTAATAGTAAAAAAAGTTAGAAAAGAAAAGCTGGAAAAAATCAAAGCAGAAATTGAAAGCGAAGAAATAAAAAATATTTGTGAGGGTTTTGAAAGAAAGGAGTTTTACAGAAAGAATTTTTTGGAGTTAATTGAATTATTAATCTTAGAAATTGAAAAATAATCCCGCCGTCCCGCCGAAAAGTTTTGGGGGCGAAGCCCAATCAGGCGGACAAATTACACTAATAGAAAAAAAGAGTAGCAATTGACAAAGGCAGGGGAGCACACATTTAGGGAGTTAAAAAAATAAATTTAAAAAATTATGAAACTAGAAAGAGCAACTGTTAGTGATATTCAAACACTATTGGAAATTGAAAAAACCACAATAGGATTAAAGCTGTATTCAGGATATTTCAATGAAAAAGAAGTCGAAGAATATGTTAAAAACTCGATTGTTTATTTGATTAAGAATGACGATGATATTGTTGGTAGCATTTCTTATGATGTCATAGACGCTAACCATGCAGACATAAGTGGCCTTGTTATAAAACCAGAATTCCAAAAACAAGGCTTTGGAAGAAAGGCAATGGAACTTCTGTTGGAAAAACTGAAGGATTACAAAAAGCTGAGTCTTGTGGTGCATCCAGATAATCATGCGCGAAAACTTTATGAATCATTTGGTTTTATAATTGAATCACGCAAAGAAAATTTTTTCGGCGATGGAGAACCTCGAATAGTTATGGTTAAACCATCTTCAACTCTCAACTGATTAAGACAAATTCCTTGCCGTATCGGCGGATAAATAAAATCTTTTTTTCAAATAAAAAATGAATAATCAAATAGAATCAATCATTGGTGATTATAAAAAATTTTTAGATAAAATTTTTCAGAATCTGAAAGAAGCCGGTTTTGATTCGGCAGAATTTGAGGAGATTGATCATATTGCTTATCGAACAGAAAGTTTAGAGAGTTATGAAAAAATAAAAAAAGAATTACTTAAATTTTCAAAAAATTATAGTGAAAAAATGTTTGGAGGGAGATTGATTATGGTTTATTTGTTAGAAAATCCAATAGTGTATAATAATTTTACAATTAAGGGTTTCGAACTGCTAGCTCCAAAGGAAAATAATTCACATAAAGAAGGCTTGGAGCACGCTGAATTCGTGACCAAAACAACTTTGCCGGAATTTCAAGAAAAGCATCACAACATTAATTTTGATTTGCATTCCTATAATCGAGAAGAAAATCCCGAGTTGGTTCTTAATTTTGAAAACTGCGCCGCCAAATTTCATGTTCAAAGTTTATTGGAGGTGAGAGGAATATATTGAAATTTAATAAATTATTTTTTTCAATAACTTGTGAGGGAAAATTTGCAAACAAAAAATCCCTCCTCGGTCCTCCCTTCAAGAAGGGAGGAAGAAAAAAGGAATCCCAGCTATTGGAGGCGAACATAAAGCAAAATTGTGATATAATATGCAGTAGAGTAATTTTTTTCTTAATAGCTATGCTTGAGATTAAAAATGTTAGCAAAAAATTTGATTTTCCTGATAATTTTAAAGTTCTGGAGGATATAAATATGACAATCAGGGACAAGGAATTTGTTTGTCTTCTTGGCCCTAGCGGTTGCGGTAAAACCATTCTCCTATATCTTATTGCCGGATTTTTAAATCCTACCAGTGGGAAGATTTTGTATAACGGAGTGGAAATTGAAAAACCAGATGCTAAGCGGATAATGATTTTTCAAGATTTGGCACTTTTCCCATGGCGCACGGTTTATGAGAATATTTTATTTGGTCTTAAGAAAAGTGATTTTTCTGCAAAACAAAAGAAAAAAATGGTTTTGGAATATTTATCTTTGATGGGACTGGAGGAGTTCTCTGATTGGCACCCCCACATGCTTTCAGGCGGAATGAAACAAAAAGTGGCAGTGGCTCGAGCATTAATTTCTAATCCAGAATTATTACTCATGGACGAGCCTTTCGCGGCACTGGATCCTCAATATAGAAAATATTTACGTAAAAACTTAGAAAGTATTTGGCAAAAATCACCAAAAACAGTTATATTTGTTACGCATAGTATTAACGAAGCTCTTTATTTGGCTGATAGCATTCATGTTTTTTCTGGCTTGCCGGCTAAGATCAAAAAAACATTTAAAATTGACCTAGCAAGACCCAGGGATCCGCTTGACCCCAGATACCAAAAGCTATTCAAGGATATTGAAGAAAGTATTGCTGAAGAATTTGATATTTCAATGGAAAAAAGATTAATGCTTGATAGAGGTTTAAGCAATGTTTTAAATAAATTAAAAAATTAAAAAAAAGAAATGAAAAAATGGTTATATCTAGGGGTGGTTTTAATTCTTTTGTTTCTGATAATATTTTTTGTAAAACAAACAAAAAAAGAAGGGGTGAATAATGAGGTAAATAACGAAGTAAATAAAGAGATAAATGATAAGATAAGAGTTGGTTACAACACGGAAAGCATAATGAATGCATCAATAATCGTGGCTCATGAAAAAGGTTTTTTCGAAAAAAATGGTATTTCGGCGAATCTAGTCCCATTAAAAGGTGGAAAAGAAGTTCGACAAGCTATTGTAGCTGATCAGGTGGATATTGGGCTAGGAGCGTTTACTAATTTTATGACGGCTATGGAGGTGGGGGCTCCCATAAAATTCATTGCGGCTTCAGCATCTTCTGCCAACATGATATTGGTTCGTCCCAATGAAAATATAAATAAATTCGAAGACTTATATGGGAAGAAGATTTGTTCAGGTATTGCTGGTACTAGTGATATTGGATTTAGAATTGCCATGGAAAAAGAGGGTGTGGATGTTAACAAAATGGAGTTTATTGATATAGAAAGAGAGTTTCAAGTTGCAGCTCTCATGACAAAAAAAGCAGTATCCGCTGTTGTTGTTTCAGAACAAGATGTTAACATGCTTACTCAAGCTGGAGCGATTATTTTACCGGAATGGGAAAGCAAGGGTTATTCTCAATCAAAAATGCCTCGAAACCAACTTGCAGTTAATACTGATTTTTTAAATTCAAATCAAAAGACGGTTGAAAAATTCTTAGATGCTTATGCTGATGCTCAAAAATTCATAGTAGCTAATCCAGAAGAATCTGCTCGATTAATATCTGAACACATAAAAGAAGGAAGCGGTGGAGCGGTTAATCATCTTCCAGAAAAAATTGTTGAGGATTGGAAAAATAAGAAAATAGTTAATATGATTTGGGATGATCCTATGATCACCATAGAACTTGCAAAAAAAGCTAAGGAGATGGGTTTGGTTGAGAAAGAACTTTTGCTAAATGATGTTTTTGATTTGCGATTTGAAAATAAATTAAAGTCACTTCAAGCAGAAATTTATGGGTACGAAAATTAAAAATGCATTCTTAAGTATCTCCTTTTTCTTAGTGGTACTTGTTGTGTGGTATTCATTGAGTATATCTGAAATTATTCCTTCTTGGTTTTTGCCTGGACCGGGAAAAACTTTTGTAACTTTTTGGCAATTGATTTTTGATGGAACAATTATTAAACTGGCTTTGATCAGCATTTCCAATATTTTACCGGCCTTTTTTATTGCTGTTTTATTTTCAGTTACCGTAGGAATTATCATTGGAATCAGTGAAACTTTTAGGAAAATACTTTCACCAGCACTTTCTGCTTTTTATTTGGTTCCATCGTTAGCTTGGTTGCCTCTTATTATTATTTTTATAGGCTTCACTCGCTATTCAATATGGACAGTGGTATTTATTTCTAGTTCTGTGAGAATTATTTATAATATTATTGGTGGCGTAAGGGGGGTGAATCAAAACTGGATTTTAGTGGCTAAAAATTTAGAACTTAGTCGCTGGGAAACAATTTTTTCTGTTATAATACCTGGCGCATTACCACAAATGCTAAGCGGTATTCGAATAGGCTTTGGATCGGCTTGGAGATCCCTGATTGGAGCAGAGATGTTGGTTGTGACAGCTGGCGGCCTGGGTAAATACATCTGGATGTCACAGTGGGCTTTTCGCTTTGATCAAGTTTTTTCTGGATTAATTGTTATTGCATTAATTGGAATTTTGACTGAACAATTAATTTTCAAAAAGATTGAAGAAAAAACATTAGTAAAATGGGGGATGATGCAGTGAAATTGAATGGGGCTTATTGACAATGGAGACCTGCAGAGAAAAATCCCGCCTCGGTCCTCCCTTCAAGAAGGGAGGAAGAAAAAAGACTGAGGAGAAAAAAGAGGGGAAAAATTATTATATTTTAGGTAATAAAAAACAGAGTAAGTGAAAAAAGTAATTTTTTGTGTTATAATAGAAAGGTAGTTTAAGGTTAACAAAAATTTAAAATATTTTATTAATTAATTAAAATTATTATGAAAAAAACAACAATGACTGTGGTTGGAGTCGCGCTTATTATTCTTGTCGGATCTTTTTATTTTTTAAACAAAAAAACACCAAACCAAACACAGGAGCAAGTTGTTTTGGAGCAATCATATGCAGTTTCAGTAGAATATCTTTCTTTGCGTCAGCAAACAGAAAATGTTTTAGAAAAAGCCGAGAGTTTCGGCAGTTATGATAGTTGGAAAGCAGAAATGGAAGAAGTTACAAAGAATTGGA
>DCUU01000078.1 GCA_002328565.1 Candidatus Moranbacteria bacterium UBA2206 | reverse complement strand
GTGCCAAAAAAAACAATCCACGTGGATTGTTTTTTATGGAAGTAATTTTCTATCGTAAGGCTCTCACGATTGCTATTAGTATTACCGCTCCAAGAAGGGCCACTAGGAAACTATAAAGATTGAAGCCGGAAACGCCACTTTTTCCTAGAAAACTCATTAGCCATCCACCGAGTAGCGCGCCCACAATACCAACAATAATATCCCAGATTAATCCATTGTTTGATCCCATAACCATGGAAGCAACCCAGCCGACTAAAGCTCCAAAAATGATCCAAATAAGAATACTCATATTTTTTTGTTAATTATTTATCTAAATTATTTCTCTTGAGAGTTCAATTTGTTAGCTGCTTCTGGAGTTGAAACCGTTTTGCCCATGAGAAACAGTTTAATGATACCAATGGCAATTACCCAATATACAAACATAGCCAAAAGAGTGGTCCATTCGAAAATATTACCAGAAACTTTCGTTATACGAAAGACGCTCAAAAATGGAGCAGTGAAGATATGGGTTATGCCATAGATAAAGCTGGTGAAGCCCGCTGTCGAATTAGCTGCGGCTAATTTCAGTACAAAACGAAAAGCAAGTAAGATTTCTAAGAGTCCTAAGAGATACCACACGATTTGAGTGCCACGATATAGGGGCTTAGTACTAGGTGAATTTGATGAGTCCATATTGTTATTGTTTATATGTTAATTAAAGGCCGTCATTCTTTCTAGCTCATTTTTAATGCTTAAAAAATAAATTAAATGAAATTTTTTTTTGGAGTTGTTTTTTTTGACAGATATCTAATTAGAGATTCTTCAATCAATGCGGTTAGGCTTTTCTCTTCGATAATGGATTGTATTTTGGCTTTCTTTAGAAGACTAGAACTTAAAAAAAGCGTTACGCGTTGTTTTTCAATTTTTGTCATAGTTGTAGTTTGTTAAGTGATTGTAGTCACCGTAGTCATTGATAGTACACTAGTTGTGAGTTTATATTTCGAAACATCTTTGGCAACTTGAGGAATTGTTTGGTTGGTGATATCATAAGGATATATAAAAACAACAATTATGGACAAATCAAATTTAGTATTTCTTGACACAGAAACAACCGGCAAAGGGCCAAATGATAGACTATGTCAGGTGGCCTATAGTTTCAATGGAGAAGAACTCGATGCTCTTTTCAAGCCTCCTGTTCCAATTCAGGTAGAGGCGATGACAATTACTCACATTACAAACAAAATGGTAGAGGACAAAGAGGTGTTTATTGGTTCGGAATTTCAAAAAAAACTAATAGACATCTTTTCGAAAGAAAATATTCTAGTGGCGCATAACGCGCAGTTTGATGCGGATATGCTTAGAAAAGAAAATATTGAAGTTAAAAAGTCTATTGATACTTTGAAAATTGCACATCATTTAGACAAGGAAGGAAAAATTCCCAAGCACGGTTTGCAATATTTGAGATACTTTCTCGATCTAGATATTCAAGACGTGGTTCCGCATAGCGCGCTGGGAGACGTTAGGGTTTTAGAAAAATTATTTGAGCGACTTTTTCAAAAAATGATGGTTGAACTCGGAGAGGAATCAATGGTTATCGATGAGATGCTCAAGGTTTCGGCTCTGCCAATTTTGATGAAAAAATTTCCTTTTGGAAAATATAACGGAGCCTTGGTTTCCGATATCGCCAAAACCGATCCGGGATATTTACGATGGTTTTTAGGCAAAAAAATTGAAGAGAGAGAACAGGGCGGAAATAATGATGAAAACTGGATTTATACATTCCAATATTACCTAAAATAATTATCTGGTTAACTCTAGAGAAAATACATCCAATTTGGATGTATTTTTTATTTTGAAATATTTTTTTTTAGTTTCGTGTAATAAAAGTGAAAAGTGAGGAATGATTTTTGCAATTTGATAATTAAGAATCTTCGGCGATGATTTCTTGAAGCCAATGTGGTCGCTTATTTCTGCAATTTGTGGAAAAAGTTTCAAGAGGGAGTCAATAGCGAAACCGGTCTATTTTTTAGCACCGGTTTTTTTGTTTTTTATGAAAATAAAAGTTTAAATAAAAATTATGAAAAAGAGAAAGGGGAAATTTTTTTATCAGATTAAATCGAGAAAATTTCTTGGCATTTTTCTCAAAAGCCAGCCATTGTTTATTATGGAAAGTTTCCAATAATAAATAATGGTTGGCTTTTTAAGTAAGTAAATATTAGGGTGATATTTGCTTATTATAAAAAGTATCCTCGCTATTTTTCGGCTAGTTAAGAAAAGTAGAGGAGGTTAACTAGAAAGGAAGGTGTTATGTAAAATGAAAAAAATTTTGATCTTGGGAGCATTTGCATTCGTTTTCGCTTTGACTGCCAGCGTAGCATCTGCCAGCTGGGGAGGATTTTCTTCAGGACAAGAGAATACTGCTATTGGGGTTAGTAATAGCGTAGCTTCAGTTGCAGATACTGGTAATAATACAATTGAAAAAGCTTGTATTACGGCAAGTGCTAAAATAACAACTGGAAACGCAACTTCATCAGCATCAGGCTTTAATGCTATCAATAGTAATTTTGCAAAAAATCTTACCTATGGTAGCCAAAGCAATTTTGTCAAATCTTCTGGCAATGAAGTTTTTTCTCAAGCAACAACCGGAAATAATATGATTGAAAAAATGAGAATTAGTAGTGGTGGTGCTGAGATAAGAACCGGAGATGCTCTTAGTAGAGTTAGGGGAATTAATTTGATTAATACCAGTGTTAAGCTTGGATGTGCATGCCCTGTCTCCACTCCTTCATGTGACATCTGCGATTAATGCAGTATAGAAAGGGCGGAACTGGCTCCGCCCTTTAGGAAGAATAATAATTATGAAAAAAATTTATATTTTAAACTCAATAGGATATCTTTCAATTTTCGCTCTGGTGTTTTTCTTTGGAGAAAATGAAATTTTAGCTAAGGAAAACAGCAGTAAGAATGTTGAAAATAGCGTGAGCGCCAGGGTTAATAGTGGAGGAAACTTAATATCATCTTCGGGAAAGATAATATCAGGTGATGCTGATGCTTCAGTCGAAGTGAAAAATTATACTAACGATGAAGAAAAACAAACAAAAACTGAGGCGCAAGCTAAGACGCAAGGGGAAAAATCAACTGCCAGTGTAGAAGTGAATGGGGAAAAGAAAAGTTGTGTGGCAGAAAATGAAGCTGGTTGTGAAGTTGAAATTATCAGTGAAGATAATTTAGAAAAAAATGAAAATGAAAACAGAAATATCATAGAATCAATTTATGAATTTACTTCTAAATTGACGGAGAAAATAAGAGAGTGGTTTTAATAAAACAATATTATGAAAAAAATATTAGAAAAAATCTTAAATAAAATCTTTATTATCCTAGTAATTTTAAACTTAATTAGTTATCAATTTGCTGTGCCTTTTTCAATTTCTCGCGCCGAAGATACTGGCGGAGAGACGTCAAGCGAAGAGTCATCTGATTCTTCAGATTCTGATGAAGAAGATGAAGATGAGGAGGAGGAAGAGGATGAAGAGGTAGAAACAAAAGAGGAAGATGAGGAAGTGAAGGAAGAAAAAGAAACTGAAAATGAAAATGAAGAAGAAGAGATTAAAGAGGTGGTGAAGACTGAGGAAATTAAGGAAATTGAAAATGACCGAGAAGAAGCTGTTGAAAATAGTGAAGTTGGAGAAGGGGAAATTACCAATGATGAAAAAAATTCCCAAGAAACTACGCCAGCAGAAGAAAATTTACCGACGACAGAGGATGTAGTTTCGCTTAATGTGCAAAATAATACCGAAGCGGAAAACTCAGGTTCAAGCGAGATTGCAAATATTGAAAATATCGAAGATGCTAATGTGGAGATGGGTGAGAATACGATTGAAGGAAATAATATCCAACAAGAAGAAAATGTTGATGAAAATGAAACTGAAGCTGAAGAAAAAAGTGAGAAGATAGCTGAAGAGACAATGACTGAAGAAATAGCGGAAGAAAGTGAAGCTACTATAGCTACGGGAAATTCAACAGCGCAAGGAGCAATTATAAATGAAGTAAATACGAATATTTTTACCGAAAATGGAACACGGTATGTGGAAAATATTACTGGAGATTCTTCCGAGGATGTCAATCTCATAGAAGTTTTTGAAAATGTTTTGGATGAGGCGCAAAAATTGAATGAACAAAATCAAGAAGAGATTGAAAAAATTATAGTGACTAATGTAAATACAGTAGAGTCAATGGAGAATAATTTGAACGTTAGCGCTAATAGTGGAGAAAATTCCGTTGAAAATATCAATGGCTTGGCAGAAATTGTTACGGGAAATGCACAGGCCTTAGCAACTGCAGTTAATTTTGTAAATACGAATATTGTCGGCAACAGTTGGGTTTTGGCAGAGATTAATATTTTGGGTAATTGGACCGGAAATTTGATTGTTCCTGGGGAAGGACTTTTTGATTTACCTTCAGCTGGGATAATTTTTGATGAAATTATTAATGTCAAATTTGGCAAAGAGCATTCAAAATTTTCTTAGTGCCAATGCCAATACCGGAGGAAACTCAATCTCATACGTTTCGGGAGATGCTTTGATTAAAACGGGCGAGGCAGTTGCCAATAGTAATGCAGTTAATTTCGTAAACACAAATATCGTGCGCAATAATTGGTTTCTTTTGATCATCAATAATGCTGGCAGTTGGGTGGGACAAGTTTTCAATTGGAATGAAGAGGGACAAAAACTAGTGTATGAATATAATTTTAGCAGTTCCGAAGAAGATCCAGACAACGCAAAACATCTCAGTGTCTATAATTTTAACAGCGCCGAAGAAATTAAAAACTATATTTTTGCCAGTGCTAACACTGGTGGAAACAATATCGAAACAGCGGGAGGCGCTGAAATTTCAACTGGAGATGCCAGTGCTCGTGCCAGTATCTTCAATTTTATAAATACAAATATTATCGGCAATAATTGGTTTTTCGGAATTGTTAATAATGCTGGCAACTGGACGGGTAATTTGATTTTTGGTTATCCTGATCTTGAGATAAATCTTTCAGCGGATAAGGATGATTTGCAACCGGGAGAAAATTTAATTTACACAATTAATTATAAGAATATCGGCCAAGCGAAATGCAAAGATGTCGATTTGATTTTGGCCTTGCCGGATGATCTTATCTTCCAATCTGAGAGTGCGGGTGAATTAAATCATGATGGTAATCAATATTATTGGTCAGTGGAGGGATTGAAACCAGGAGAAGAAAAAACTTTCAGCGTGGCAGTCTTTCTGGATCCTGAAACGGCCCAAGATATTACAACCTTGGAAAGTATGGCAGGATTGAAAACTAGCACGCAAGAAAAAAATCTGGCGAATAATTATGAAATTGAAAAAACTGATTTGATTTTTATCCCAAATTCCCAAGTAAATGAATGGGAGCTTCCGGAAGAAAAGACTGAAATTTCAGTTGAGCGTTTTGAAGAGGCTTCTGCGCAGGCGGGATCAGTTTCAAATCATTCTATTGTAGTTGAAAATTCAGGCAAAGAAACAATATATAATTTGGAAGTGAAAGAGAAAATTAAAAATCCGCTTGGCGAGGAAATGGCAGAATTTGTCTGGCCTATCGCCCAATTAGAAGAAGGGCAGAAAGCTACAATCGAATATCAGCTCTATATCGACCCCGCAACAATTTTAGGAAATTATAAGTATACAGCTTCCGCCAGAGGAATGGATTATTATGGACGCGAAGTGAAAAGCGGTAAAGTTTCAAAAATTGTAGCCTTTTTCAATGGTGCGCCAGAGCAAATTTTTGCTGAAAATAATGGAGGACAAGTTGAAGAAATTCCGATTATAGATGTATCAGAAAATTATCTACCGGAAGTTTTAGGAGCGACAAGCGAAAATAAGAATATGTGGCAGTGGCTCTTGCTCTTGCTTTTTCTCCCGATAATATATTATATTCGCAAAGAAAAATTTTATCGCTGGGGTAACATTCAGAGGCTTTCTGCTCAGATGCGAGGGTTTTGGAGTTCGTTTTTGTAGAAAGATATGAAAATAACACCTGATTGCTCAAAGGCAATCAGGTTTTTTGGATATGGAATAAAATTGCTTATATCCGCTTAATACGTATCTCGGTTTTGGTATAGATACGATCGATGTTGTTTTTTAAATTTTATCAGGTATAATAAGGGTAGAATATTAATTAAATATAAATTTATGTCAAATGCAGTAACTTATTCTGGCAAGTGGAGGATTAAGCCATCAGCTAGATTGCCGATATTTTTTCGGTTTATGAATAATGCTTGTTTCGTATCAAAATATATGAAAACGGCTGGGATTGAAAATAGTTTACCAGATAGGGTATATGTAAATCATATGATTTATTTTCCTGCTATTGCGTATAATCGTTTCGAAAAAGAAATAATTAATCATTTAGAGAAAAATGATGGTTGGTTTGAAAAATATTACAATATTGAAATGCGCGCCTGCCGAAAGATATATAATAAAGGCAGTCAATTTAAAAAAATAGATTGGGCTAAGAAGACCAATCAAAAAATCGCTAGAATTATTAGTGATTTTCTTGAAGAAGAAAGAAAAGTCGGTGGACCTTGGTATGCGCAATATCCACTAGATGAATACTTCGAAAAAACAATAGAACAAAAACTTTGCCAATATATCAAAGAATCTGACGATAATTTTAGAAAACTAGTGCTCATTTTTTCTGACTCAGAAAAAATGACAGAAGTGGCGGAGGAGAGATGGAAGCTAATGAACATTGCCAAAAAATTTTTTAGTAGCAAGGAAAATTTAGAAAAACTTTCTCCATCTGCAAAAAAAATAATTGAAAAACATCTTGACAAATTCGCCTATATTAATAGAGGATTAGCAACTAGCAAGCCTTACTCTTTCGTTGATATGATAGAAAGAATAAGAGAAATAAAAAAACAAGTAGCTGAAGGAAAGTCTATCGATTCTATGATTTATGAGTCTTCAGAGGGAAAGATAAAAAAAGACTTTAGGTGGGCATTAGGCAAAATTAAGCCACGGCAAGATTTTTTAAGGATAATAAAACAATGCCGACGTCATTCCTATTTTAGAAATGTTAGAGTAGAATCATTTTTTAATGCTGATTACGGAATAAGCTTCGCCTACGCCGAGGTTGCTAGACGTGCTAAGTTTAATCCCGATTGGATAATGGAAATTTCAATTCAAGAGATGATGGACTGGTTGCTTAAAAATAAATCATTACCTGGTAGACTAGAAATGGAAAGACGCGTTAAGGATTATGCGATGATAGTAAAAAATGGTCAAACCACCCTGATTACCAATAGAGCGGAAATTAAAAAAGTAGCGAAAAAATACTTGGTAGATGTTAAAAAAACTGAGGAGATTCAGGGTGTGGTAGCTTGTATAGGTGGTATTATACGCGGTAAAGCCAAGATATGTCTTGATAAAAATGAAATAGGTAAGGTCAAAAGAGGGGATATATTAGTTGCTCAATTTACTACTCCGGATTTTGTACCGGCTATGGAAAAAGCCGTAGCGATTGTGGCCGATCAAGGCGGACTATCATCTCATGCTGCCATAGTTTCTAGAGAGCTGGGTGTTCCCTGCATTATGGCGACAAAAAATGGTACAAGGATTATCCATGATAATGATTTAATAGAAGTAAATGCTAAAACAGGGACGGTTAAAGTTTTAAAAAGAGCTAAGTAATTTATGATTAAGGTAATATTTTTTGACATGTTTAATGTTGTTTTTTCTGGAGATTTTAGAAAGGCAATTGATAAATATGAAGAAGAATTTAAGATAAAGAAAGGGGATTTGTATAAAGTAATCCATGATTTTCAAGGATGGAAAGATTTTTCCTTAGGTAAGATCAGCCAAGAAGATTTTTTTAAACTATGTGAATATAGGGCAGAAAATTTTGTTTTTAATGGGAACTATTTTTTTAAACTCTTTAGAGAAAGCATCTATTCGAATCAGAGCGTAGTTGATCTTATAAAGTATTATTCTAAAAATTATATAATCGGAGTAATTTCTAACGCGCCTAGGGAGTGGTACGACGTTATTATAGAGGACTTTGATCTCGAGGATATTTTTAAAATAAGAGCAGTTTCTGGCTATTTACATTTAAGAAAACCCGATCAGGAAATTTTTCAAAAAGCATTAAAATTAGCAGGAGTGAATGGCGACCAATCAATTTATATCGATGATCGAGGAGATCGAGTAGACGGTGCAATAAACTTAGGAATGAAAGTCGTTATTTTTGATGGCGATACAGAAAAATTAAAAAATAAAATGGATATTCTTTTGGATAGCTAAATAATTTAATAAAAAATCATGGGAGAATTCAGTGGCGCAGAAAACATAATTAAACAGGAGAAAGAAGAAAAACCGAGATATCGATTAATGGTTTCTCGACATGCTGAGCGCCTACCTTCGGGCAGTTTGTCTTCGGAAGGGATTGAATTCTCAAGAAGAAAAGGGGTAAAAATAGGGGAAGCCACGGAAGTGTTGAAGGGCTATGCTAGTGATGAAAAAACAAAAAGAACATCTTTAACCTCTGATCTCGTCTCTGAATCATCGGGCATAATTTCCCCTTTGACTAAAAAACAGTATAAAACTCATATAGTGGAAGATATCCAGTATTCGGTTTTCAATCCTGATTTAACTTTCTTACTTGAGAGGGGAAAAAAAATTACTGATGAAGCGACTATAAAAGAACTTGGGTTGCCAGAGGGTACTATTCTTGAGGAATTATCTCAAGAAGAACAGATAAAAATCGCGCCTATTAGACAAAAAAATCAAGAGTTGGGATTTAAGTCCTTGTTTGATTATCCTGAAGCAATTCATCGCATGGCTATCGGATTGGCCCATCAATTAATTCATGAAATAAAATTATTTGATCGCTATAAAAAAATAAGAGAAAAGAATAAACCACTGGAAAAAGATGCTATTTTAAATACGATTAGTCATGGCATGTTTTTCGAGGCACTTTTTTTAGAAGCTGGGTATATAAAGGACGAAAAAGGAGCACTGAGTAAAATAGATAGGTATGATTTTGAAGACCCTAATTTTGGTGGCCTTATTATGCCCTCAGAGTCATTTTTTTTAGAAATAAAAGATCCCCAGGGGGTTCCAGATAAAATACCAGTAAGTTTTGAGAGGAGAAATCGTCCAAAAGAAGGGGTTATATTTATAGATAAAAATAGATTATTAAAATTGGCGGAGGAATATGAGGAATGGAAAGAAAAATAATAAAAATATTTCTTAAAAGACTTAATTAGTCATTCAGGGTTAATTAAGTCTTTTTGTTCCATAGAGGTCAAAAAGTTGCTTATTTTAGCGATTTTTGTTATAGTTTTAGCATAAGAAAAGGAGGAAATTAAAGAATTCTAAGTAAATTTATATGCCTTGGATAATCTATACCCGCGGGACAATTCCTACTTATAGGGTCGCTTTATTCTTGCAGGGGCTAAAGGACGGAAGTCTTAAAGGAAAAGATTATGATTATATTAAACTTTTAGTTTCTAATGAGGGAAAGAAATTTTGGTTTGCTTGGGATGAAAGAAAATCCTTAGAATACGGAGATATTTTAATTCAAAAAATTTCAACAAAAAAAAGTTTCGAGAAGCATTATAAAAAAATTAAAAGTATTGCTGATTGTTCAATTGAAACTAGTCAGGCTTTAAATAAGATAAGCTTTGTAAAATTAAATAATGAAGAATTCTCCAATGTCCTTAAGAAGGTTTGGAAAATTTTTGTTCCAGCCAACACTTATATTGGATTTGATGTCGATACAATCGACATTATTTTTGATAAATTTCTCTATGAAGAGTTTCAAAAAGAATTCAAGGGAGAAGCTAAGGATGAGCAAAATGTTTTTCATGAAATTTCAACCCCTTCTTGTAAGACATATGTGCAAAAAGAAGAACTAGAAATGCTTAAAATTTCACTGAAAAATAAAATTAGCACCAAGGATATTGAAAAAATATATAGTGATTTTTGGTGGACCAGTCTTGGGTGGGAAAGCGTTGTTCCAAAAAATAAGGAATATTTCGAAAGGCAAATAGTAAAGCTTAGATTAAGAGATGTAAAAATTTTAAGAGAAAACTTGAGACATCTAGATAACCACGCCGAAGAAATTCTGAGTCGTCGAAAAAAACTTCTCAAAAAATATAAATTATCCAAAAAATTTGCTCATCTCTTGGATGTAGCGGATAAATATACTTTCCTTCATGATCTTCGAAAAGAAATGCAAGTGAAGAATGTGCATTCTAGCCAAATTTTTTTAAAGGAAATTGCCAGAAGAACGGGGTATAAAACGAGTGATTTGGAATGGCTTTGGACAAATGAAATTTTGGAAATTTTAGCTGGTAAAAAATTAGATAATAAGATTATCAAAAAAAGAAAAAAATGTTACTTCGTTTTAATTGCTAATGGAAAATTTAAGGAAACCTTAGGAGAAGAAGGCGTCAAAATTAGAAAAAAAGAATTAGAAATTAAATTAGATAACTCAGGAATTATAAAAGGTCAAATTGGTCAAAAAGGAAAAATCAAAGGAATTGTGAAAGTTTGTGCTGGTGCCGAGGATGCCCTTCGAAAAATTAAAAATGGCAATATCTTGGTGTGTGGAATGACACTGCCGGAATATGTGCCAGCGATGAAAAAGGCTGGGGCGATAATTACTGATGAGGGCGGAATCACTTGTCACGCCGCTATTATTTCTCGTGAGCTAAAAATTCCCTGTGTCACTGGCACGAAAATTGCCACACAAGTTTTGAAAGATGGAGATTGTGTGGAGGTTGATGCAAATCAAGGAATTGTAAAAATTTTAAAGATAAAAAAATGAACAAAAAAGGAGTAATCAAGTATTTGCAGAATAACGAGTTTAATATTCAAAAAGCTTTTGCGACTTATACGATCGTGGAAGTAGCTTTTGAAAATTATGCCAAGACGGATATAATCAATGGTATTGAATTCGGTCCGGTTTTTGCGTATTTTGATTTTAGCGATCGCTATCCCTTTTATCAAATAATTCGGCAGGACGCCATTAGCGGAATATCTGATAAGCTATACGCCGATTTTCTAAAAAACCAGAAAAGCTTAGATAGAGTCTTTAATCAATCAAGAAAATTAACAAAAAAAATTGATCAGGCATGGAAGATTTATGATAAAAACAATTCACAGGAAGAAATATTTTCAATATTTTTAAAAATACTAGAGATTGCTTCCACCTGGTGGCAATTTGCAGCTATTCTTGAAGACAAAGGGGATGTTATTAATAGAAAAATTGTCTCTAAGTTTCAAGGAAAATATAAACTTAGCAGTACTGACGCGGGAGATTTAGTCATGAAATTGTCTCATCCAAGTGAGATGGCTATTTATACAGAAGAAAGGAGACAATTTTTAAATATTTGCCAATATTTTTTAAATAAATCCAAACAAAAAGAAAGATTATTAAAAAATAAATACGAGGAAATTGTTCAAGATGGTAAGATATCAGAACTTCTCAAGCAATATGAAAAAGATTTCTTTTGGTTTAAATCTGATTTTTATAAAGCGGTAAAAATTACTGATTTTGGAATTCTAGCAGATGTTCTTAGGGAAATTAAAACAAAGACTAGTGTTCAAATAAAAAATGAAATAAAAGAGATTGATAAAAATTTTAAGGAATTGCTTAAAGAAAAACAAAAATTAAGAAAAAAAATAAAACTAAGCAAGGAAGAATTAAAAGATATTTATTTTGCCGAGAGAATAATATATTGGACGGATCAAAGAAAGATTGAAATGATGAAACAACTTTATTACATCTATGTCCTATTCGAAGAAATAGCAAAATCTTTTAATATCAAATATAGAGATCTAGCAGTCTATACTTTGGACGAAGTTTGTTTATTAATTAGGAAAGGAATAAAAGTAAATAAGATAAATCTTAAGAAAAGGCACAACAGTATGTTTATTGTCTGTGAAAAAAATAAAAAGACTCAAATAATTTATGGAAATGAGGCGAGAAAATTGCTTGCAGTTGTGCAATCAGCAACACATAAAGAGCTAAAGGGAATGGTGGCAAGTGGCGGAGGCGCTCAAAAGATTAGAGGTAAAGTTTGTGTTGTAAGTAATCCAGAAAAGATAAATTTCAATGAGGGGGAAGTTTTAGTCACTAGTATGACTAGGGTGGAGTTTGTTCCGATGATGCGGAAAGCCAAAGCGATTATTACGGATGAAGGAGGGATTGCATGTCACGCGGCGATTGTAAGTCGCGAAATGAATAAGCCAGCGATAATCGGCACTAAAAACGCTACTCGAATTTTGAAAGATGGAGATATCGTCGAGATGAATATGCAAACTGGGGAGATAAGGATTATAAAAAAATGAAAAAAGACAAAAATAAAATTATAAATAATTTTCTGGATAAAGAGTTATCTATCGAAAAGGCTGATGGTTATCCGGCATTTTTTGAGATGACATCAATTGGTTTTACCAATAAATTGTATGATACTAATTTAGCGTCATATAAATTTGGCGGAAGTTATTTTAGTCAGGGCGAGGTTAATTACATCGCAATTTTAGAAAATCAACAGTGGATTGGCAAAAATATTATTCAGAAATATTTGCAAGACAAAAAAGCAGTTAATCTTTTATATGAAAAATGGAGAAAGAATTATGGAAACATGCTTGAAAAATATTACGGATTATTTCAAGAAAATTTTAGCGAAATTTCTGATAAAGATTTAATTGAAAAATCTGATGAACTATTCAATTTCTATGCTAAGGAAATTTCCATGCCCGGATTCATTGACGGATTTATGTTTTATGCAGATAAAAGATTCGTTTTTTTAGTTGAAGAATTTTGTAAGAAAAATAATATTCCAGATCCAATAACGATAGCTTCGACACTAACAGCTTCAACAGAGCCATCATTTTTCAATGAAGAACAAAAAGACTTGTTAAAAATAATTAAAATTGCAAAAAACACGAAAGATAAGAAGACGAATAATTTAATAGAAAAGCACCTGTTGAAATATTCATGGATCAAAAGTGGATATTATGGTTATAAAGAATATACGCGCGAAGAATTGCTTAAAGAGTTAAATGATTTGATGAAAGGTAGTGTTAAAATAGATAATAATTTTTTCATTAAAAATAAGAAAGAAAAAAAAGAATTGATAAAAAAGTATAATTTTATTGAAGAAATATTAGCTATCTCTGAATTATCGGAATTATTTATAAAATGGCAGGATTATCGAAAAATTTATACTCTTACTTTCGTAGCGTTAAAAGAAAAAATATTACGAGAAGTATCAAGAAGAAAAAATATTGATTTTGAATTGCTCAAATATTCATTGTCGAACGAAATAGGAAAAATATTAATGGATAAATTTGTTTTGAGTGAACTTAGTAAAAGACAACGAGGTTGCTTTTTGATTCATAGCAACGGCAAACTCAGGGAAATATATAGTGGTAAGGAAGCGGTTGATTTCAGGAAAAAGATAACAAAAAAAACAAAAAAGGATGTTTTGGAAATTAAGGGGATGGTAGCTTCGATGGGTAAAATTACTGGCATAGTAAAAATTGTTTTATCAATAAAAAATTTAGACAAAGTTAAGGATGGCGATATATTGGTTTCTCCAATGACTAGACCAGAGCATATATCAGCCATGAAAAAAGCCGGAGCTATTGTGACGGACGACGGTGGCATCACTTGTCACGCCGCCATAGTTTCTCGCGAATTAGGCAAACCCTGCATTGTCGGCACTAAAATCGCGACGCAGGTTTTGAAGGATGGGGATTTGGTGGAGGTGGATGCGAACAATGGAGTGGTGAGGATAATTAAAAGAAAAAAATGAAAAAAGATTATAAAAAGTTGTTAATATCGCACGCTAAAAATACCCCTTGGGATTATTGGGTAAATCGACCGTACAGTCCTTTCATTGGATCTTTAAATTGGAAATTGGTTGATGCTAAATATTTTGAAAAAGTTGGGCTTCCAAGGGGATTTAGACTGAGCGACAGCCTATATCAATATCCTGATTTGTATGTAAATTCTGAATTTTCTAGTCATGGTGAAAAAGTATTAGAAAAATATTTTTCTAATCATTCCATGAAAGATATATCTCAAATTTTCAAAAAAATTCATGTGGAAAACATGAAGAAAATAACCAGACTTACCAAAGCTAAAATTTCTCCAAGAAAGAAATTAGAGGAATTAGATGCTATTTGTATTAGCTATATCCCATTCATTTGGATACTTAGCCCACTGGAAAAATATTTCAATACTCTAACTCAAAATCAATTTCCTTTATATATCAAAAAAGATGTCGAAAAATTTATTGGTGATGTTAGTATTCCGACAAAGAAAAATGCCTATGTGCTTATGCAAGAAGCTTTGACTAAAAGCACTGACTACGAAAAGATACAGAAAAAATTTGGTTGGCTAAGATCGAGAGACGGGTTTACAGATTTTTATACAATCAAGGAATTGAAAGATATAAAAAAGAATATCAAAAAAGCAAAAATTTCTAAAGTGATCATTCCTAAGGAGTTAAAAAAAGTAGTTCAAGAATTGCAGGAACTCACATTTTTTAGAGCAGATAGAACTGATAAATTGTACGAGGCTTATGGAAAAGCGCGTCCAATTTTTGAGGAAATTGCTAGGCATATAGGCGTTCCTTTTTGCGATCTGGCATATTATGATGCGCATTCTATTATTCAAAACCATCCTAAAAAATATGATAAAATATTTACCCATATTTATTATAAGGGAAAATATATGATGAAAAATGGAATTATTTTCTCTGAACTAGGCCACAAAAAGTCAGCTAAAATAGAAGGATCAATCGCTTATAGGGGTATCGTCAGGGGGATTGCAAAAATTGTTATCCATCCATCGGAAATGAGCAAGGTTAACAAGGGAGATATTTTGATATCTCAAATGACATTTCCATCCTTTATTCATGCTATGCAAAAGGCGGTAGCTTTTGTGACTGATGAGGGCAGTATCACCTGCCACGCGGCTATCGTCGCCCGCGAAATGAAAAAACCTTGCATTATCGGCACCAAAATCGCGACGCAGGTTTTGAAGGACGGGGATTTGGTAGAGGTGGATGCAAATAAGGGGGTGGTTAGTATTTTAAATTAAAAAGATGCTAGAAAGACAAGAATATCTAAAAACTGTTAGAAGAAACTATCCTCCTTTATTTGTGAGTCTAATTTTTCGTGGTTATGCCAACGAGGAACATTTTAGGGCCTTCATGAAAAAACCTTTTTCTATCAGGGAAATGATTGTTGCGGATAATGTTTGGTATTACTCAAAAGAAGAAGTTTCTATTGGGAGTAAGCTCATATTTGAATCTTGGCAGGATATGGATTTTTTTGAATTATCCAAAAAAGAAATTAGGAGAAGAGAAGAAAATTTGATAAAAGTAGCGAAAGGAAATAGTTTTGAAAAGTATGCTCAGTGTTATGGAGAATATATACCAGCTTTGATCTTGGTATTTTTAATAGAGGATTCTATTAAGGAAGAATTGAGGAAATTATTAACTTTAAAAATCGACTCAAAAGAGGCGGATGATTTATTGTTGGAATTGAATGTTCCTTTGCAAAATAACTTCTATAAGCAAGAGGAGTACGATTTGGTCACTTGTTCGGATCTTGAGGATCATGTTAGAAAATACAACTGGATTAGGGCAAGATATGGGTCTGAAAAAGAATATACTCTTGAGGAAGCCAGAAATTCCTTAAAAAAAATTGATAAGGAAGTGTTTTTGAAAGAATATAACGATAGTAAGGAGAAATTGAAAAATAAAATTGAACATACAAAAGAATTATTAGGAGAAAAAGCTTACTTAGTAGATATTTTTCAATACATTATATATTACAGAACACAAAGGACAGATATTATGAATAAGAGTGCATTCTTGGCGGTTCCTATGTTCAAGTCTATGGCCAAGTCTTACGATATATCTTATGAGGAATTTTTGTATTGTTCTGAAGGGGAGATAATCGATGATGAAATACCTTCAAAAGAAATTTTAAATTCTCGTATGGTGGATTGTACAAAATCACTTGAGGATGGAAAATATAGCATGAAGATTGGTGAGGATTCTAAAAAAATTATAGATTTTTTTAAAGAAGAATTTTTGGACATAGTTGAATTGAGGGGTGATATTGCAAATAAAGGAAATGCTAAGGGTGTAGTTAGAATAATTTTGGATAAAAATGATTTTTATAAATTTCAAAAAGGAGATGTTTTAGCTGCTAGTATGACAACGATCGATATGATACCATTGATGAAAGATGCAGCTGCTTTTGTGACAGATGAGGGTGGAATCACTTGTCACGCCGCAATCATATCTCGCGAACTAAAAAAACCCTGCATCATCGGCACAAAGATTGCGACGCAGGTTTTGAAGGATGGAGATCTAGTTGAGGTGGATGCGGATAAGGGAGTGGTGAGGATAATTAAATAATTTTTCTAGATGAAAAAAAAGCAATATAAAAAGTTGATGACACGTTCTTTTCCATTAATATTCTTTGAATGTTGGTATTGGGGGGAAAAAATTGGTTTGCCAAAAATATGCCAAAATAGAATGTATTTTGAGCCATTGTTCATTCATAATCAAAACTTGGGTACTGATGTTTTTTATGATATCGCGGACAAAAAACAAAACCCCATTTCGCTAGTAGAATATTTTGATAATCATTTTAGTGAATTGGAAATGCTGGTTGATAGTTATAGTAAAAAATATGTTATTTTGAAAAATATTTACAAGGATGAAAAACTTTCTAGCTTGGAAAAAATAAACAAAATTTTTGAAATATCCAAAGAGATGTTTCCAATTTTGACAATTATGGTAGTTATTGGAAATAGCAGTGATAAGAAGAAGCACAAAAAAATAATCAAACTAAGTAATGAAACTAGAAAAAAAACTGAAGACTTTGTTGCTATATCGATAAATGAATTGTTAAGAGAAATCTCTAAAATTTTACCTAAAAAATATCAAGAATATCTATATTTTATAAAATTAGATGAAATTATCAACAAAAAAATAACAATTGCTACATTAAAATCAAGAAAGAATAAATATGTTTTCTATCAAGGAGAGTCTCATGACAATCCAGATATTGATAAATTCTTAAAATTAAATAATATTGAAATAGCGAAAGATCAGATTGTCCAAAAAAAGGAGGATTTAATTATAAAAGGAAACTCTGCCTATCGAGGAAAAATTAAAGGTATCGTGAGAAAAGTTTTTGAGGTGGCGGATATGAAAAAAATTAAAAAGGGAGATATTCTAGTGACGTCTATGACTACGCCAGATCTAATCGCAATAAACAAGAATTTTTCTGCTATAATTACTGACGAAGGTGGGATAACTTGTCACGCCGCAATCATTGCCCGCGAAATGAAAAAGCCCTGCATCATCGGCACCAAAATCGCGACGCAGGTTTTGAAGGATGGAGATTTGGTGGAGGTGGATGCGGATCGAGGAATAGTGAAAATAATTAAAAGAGCTAAAAAATAAAAGTACAGAATTAATTCTGTACTTAGAAAAATAAAAAATATGACCAGAAGAATTTTGTCGGAAAGAAATATTAGAAAACTTTCTCGAGTGGGTAGTGGGAAAACATATAGTATAACATTACCGATTGAAGGAATTAGAAATTTTAAATGGAAAGAAAAACAGAAACTTATAGTAGAAGTTGATGAAAAAAAGAAACAATTTGTGATTAGGGATTGGAAGTGAAAATAGTGATATAATAAAAATATAATAAATTGACATAAAATATATGAATCACACAAAAAATTTCAAAAATCTAACCAAAAAAGATGTGGGGATTGCGGGTGGGAAGGGAGCGTCGCTGGGGGAGATGACCAAAACTGGCATTCCAGTGCCACCGGGGTTTGTTGTTTTGGCGTCGGCATTTGATAGGTTCCTCAACGAAACGGATTTATTTGTTCAAGTGGCAGCGGAATTGAAAAAGGTAAATTATGAAGACATCAATTCAGTGGACAAGGCTTCAAGCATTATTCGTGATTTGATTCATGATGTCAAAATGCCCAAAGACTTGGAAAGAGAAATAATGACGGATTTCAAAAAAATGGGTGCAAAATTTGTGGCGGTGAGATCCAGCGCTACAGCTGAAGATTCGTCAGTGGCTTCTTGGGCAGGAGAATTGGAAAGTTTTCTCAATACTACAGAAAGAAGTGTTTTGGAAAATGTGAAAAAATGTTGGTCATCACTTTTCACGCCACGGGCAATTTTCTATCGTCATGAGAAAAAACTTTTAGAAACTCATGTGAGTGTAGCGGTGGTAGTGCAAGAAATGGTGGAATCAGAAATTTCCGGAATTTGTTTCACTATTCATCCCGTGACAGAGGACAGAGATCAAATGATCATTGAAGCTGGATATGGCCTAGGAGAAGCTATTGTGTCTGGCTCAATTACGCCGGATAGCTATGTAATTTCAAAAAAAGATTTATCACTAATGGATGTTAATATTAGTAATCAAGCTAAGAAAATAATTCGTTGCCTGAAAAAAGGTGTTAAGTGGGTGGCGATAAAGAAAAATGAACAAGAAAAGCAAAAGCTAGATGGCAAAAAAATTATTGAATTAACTAAAATTTGCTTGAATATTGAAAAGCACTACAAAAAACCACAAGACATTGAGTGGGCGTTTAAGGAAAAGAAATTCTATATTGTCCAATCTCGACCAATCACGACACTTTAGGAATTTTGTGGTATAATAAAATTATGCCAAAAGTAAAACCAAAAACAAAAGCGAAAATAAAAAAAGAAAAGGAATATGTAGAAAATGATCTTGATGCTGTGGTGGCTTTTTTGGATGGACTTTCTCATCGGATTATTGAAAGAACAAGAAACATCGATGCGCAGTCCAATGTGCTGATTGGCCTTAGTACTGGTATTTTCATTCTCGCAATTAATGAGATAATGAATGTGGAACGGTTTCATATCACACTTTCTCTCGTGGCTATTTTTTCAGCTCTCAGTTCTATTATTGCTCTTTTGGCGATCCGCCCACCTAATTGGATGGTGAAAAAAGGTCAAGAACAGAGTTTGCTTTTTACCCAAAAAATTGCTGATTTTGATTCGGCCAAAAAATATTCCATAGAACTCAAGAAGATATTGAATTGCGATGAAGAAATTTTTCATCAGTACGCTATTGAAATATATAACTTGTCAAAATATTATTATCGTCCTAAAAGAAAACTTTTTGCGATTTCTCGAAATATTTTCCTTTTTGGGGTAATTTCCAGTCTAGTGCTCTTGTTTTTGGAAGCTAAATTTCTCTGAGTTGTTAAAAAACTGTAATTATTGTATTATATAGAAAGGGAATAAATCCCGTTTTTTGCTTATAAAAAAAACAAGATGAGTGAAATTAAAAAAGAGAAAAAATTTGATCTTAAGAGTTTTTGGGTGAAAATTTGGAAACTACTTGAGCCAAGTCAAGGGCAAATAAAAATCGTGCTGGTTTTGATATTGTCATTGGAAGCAGTGCGCTTGATTGGACCATATCTTTTGAAAATAATTATCGACAAAATTACTGCTTTTAATATAGAAGAAGTGAATATTATTCTAGTTCTTATCGTGGTGATGTTTTTGATTAACCAGTTTGTTTCTATTATTGATTATTTTGCTGATCGGAAAATTTTTAAAATTTTAGTTAATGCGGTTGCATATCTATCTAATAATGCTCACAGGAAAATGGTTTTTTTGAGTTTGGGGTATCATGAGAAAGAAAACACTGGAAGTAAGATTATAAAAATCAGCCGAGGGGTGGACAAAATTGACAATCTCTTTGGAAACTTCTTCTGGGAAGTTGCACCAACCATTTTTCAAATTATTTTGACTACCGCAACACTTTTTTGGGTGAATTGGATATTTGGAATTATTATTTTGATTTTTGTTCCCGCCTTTGTTTTTTTGACGCTCAGGGTCAACAAGATGGTTTTTCCCTTTCGGATGAAAAGATTTAACAATCAAGAAGTGGCAGCCGGTCTTATGACACAATCAATTATAAATATCAACACGGTCAAGTCTTTTGTGCAAGAACTTCGTGAATACCGGCAATTTTCTGCCGCTACGAAGAATGTGAAGGATAATGTTACTGATGAATTTAGATTGATATTGAAATATAATGTAGTCAGAAATTTAGTTATCGATTTGGGTCGTGGGTTTGTTTTACTGTTTGGAATTTATTTAGTAATCAAGGGGCACATCACGGTGGGCAGTTTGGTTTTTGTCTATACTATCTCAGAAAAAGCTCTAGTATCACTGTTTAGAATTTCTCGGCTGTATGATCGAATTATGGAGTCGGCGGAGGCGGTGGAAAGACTCTATGAATTGTCGCTGGAAGAATCTGAAATCAAAAATTCGGCGCGTGGATTGAAACCAAAGAGCATCGAAGGAACAATTGAATTTAGGAATGTTGATTTTGTTTATAAGGAAAGTTCAAGTAAGGCACTTGATGGAGTGAATCTTTCGATTTGTTCAGGGGGTGTGACAGCTTTAGTCGGACCGTCGGGCGGAGGAAAAACTACAGTGGCTCGAATGATTTATCGTCATTATGATCCAACCAAAGGAGAAATTTTGCTCGATGGAAAAAATTTGAAAGAATACGATTTATATGCATTTAGAAAATTCATTGCTATTGTGGCGCAAGAAGTGGAAATTTTCAATTCAACTGTCAGAGAAAATATCGCTTATGCCAAGCCTAATGCCAGTTTAGCCGAGATAAAGGCGGCGGCGAGAATTGCCAATGCGGAAGAATTTATCACTCAACTCAAGGATGGGTACGACACAATCGTGGGAGAGCGGGGGATAAAACTTTCCGGTGGACAAAGACAACGGCTTGGAATTGCGCGGTCAATTTTAGCTAATCCGCGAATTTTGATTTTCGATGAAGCGACTTCAAGTCTGGATTCATATTCGGAAAAGTTGATTCAAGACGCGATGGAAAAAATTCGAAAAAATAGAACAGTGATTATCATTGCCCATCGTTTGAGTACAATCAAAAAAGCGGATAAGATCATTGTTTTGGAAAATGGAAAAGTAGCAGAAGAAGGAAGTCACACTGAACTTTCCAGAGTTCAAGGCGGATTGTATCAGAAACTTATTAATTTGCAGAAGATGGGAGATGTGGAGTAGCTCGGCAAGTTTTATTTTTTAAATAATTTAAGCTCGAAAGTTTATTTTCTAACCAAAATTATTTTGACAGGCAACGGCGGAACAAAACAATTTTGGAGAAAATAAACTTTCTCAGACAGGAAATTATTTCAAAAATAAAACTGCCTCGCAAAAAATAAAAAAAAGAAGCTTTTTTAAACAGGAAAAAATTCCTAAAAAACAAAACCACCTCGCGGAGAGAGGAGGGGGTGAAAAAATATGTACACACAACATTCAAACAATCTAATAATTTCGGCGGATGATTTTGGGATAAGCGAGCAGGCTAATCGGGCGATTTTGGAATTGGCGCGGGAGAAAAAGATTGATCGGGTGGCGGTGATGATGGGTGGGAAAATTTCCAAAAATGAAAGCAAGGATCTTTTAGAATCAGGAGTGAAAATTGACATTCATTTGCATCTTTTGGGGCATGATTTTTTTGCTAAGAGAGAAAAAGAATCAGAAGATGGAACAACCAAAAGAATTGCAATTTTTTTGCTTGATTTTTTGACTGGATGGTATGGTTCGGCCAAAGTGAAAATAATTTGGAAAAAACAAATTGAAGAGTTCAAGGTTATTTTTGGAAGATATCCGGACGGGATAAATTCGCACGAACATATTCATTTTTTCCCGCCACTTTTCAAAACTGCGTTAAAAATAAAAGAAGAATTTAAAATATCTTATATTCGGTTAGGCAAATTAAGACGTAAGGGAAAGTTTGGCAAAACGGCTTTTATTTTGGATAAATTGAGACTGATGAATTTTCGAAGAAATTTGCTTTTTTTCACACCGCTTGGCATCGCAAGGAGTTATCCTTTTGAACTTAATACTTCGGATTTTTTGGTGAGTTTTGATTGGATAAAAAACGAAGAAGAATTTTTTGAAAATATAATTGAAAAAACTCAAACAGAAATTGTTTTTCATCCAGAAAGAAAGAATGAGTATGATTTTTTGATGAAGAATTTTTGATTCTTTACTTTTTCTTTCGAGCCAAGAAAATATTCTCCACTTACTTTTCTTTGCCTCAAAGAAAAGTAACAAAAGAAAGCGGCCACCCTAATAAAATAAAGAAATAAATTTTCGATTTTATCGCTAAATTTACTAACTCCCCTTAGGCACAGAATGAGTAAATTTTTAACGCTCAAAAATCTCAATTTATAATTCTTTATTTTATGGGGTGGGTTAAAAATGCAAAATTCTTTTTTCTTAAATTCAGCCTCGCGGAGCACTCCACTATAAATTCAAGTGAGCTGGCGTTAAGAATTTACTCATCTTCGCTCGATGTACTCATCGAGCCTAGTAAATTTAGCCAGCGAACGTGGAATTTATTGGAGTGCGTAGCTTGGCTGAGAGTTCTTTTTGTTACTTTTTCTTGCGGAAAGAAAAAGTAAGGCTAAGTTTTTTTGGGAAAAGAAAAATGGCGAGGAGTTTTTCGAGGTAAAGAAAGAGTAAGAGGAGATAAAATAAAAAATAAAAAAAAACTCTAGATTAACTAGAGTTTTTAAAGTTTGAATAAAGGGAATATTTTATTTTAACTCTCTAGCGATATCTTCTATTTTTATAATCTTACTTTCTTTCTCATTTCTCTTTTTTATTTCTACCCCGCCATTTTCCAAGGATTTTTTGCTGATAACGATGCGGTAGGGAATGCCGATGAGATCAGAATCGGCGAATTTTTCTCCGGCTGAAATTTCTCGGTCATCATAGAGAGCTTCGACGTCATTTTTGACTAAATCATCATAAATATTTTGCGCTTCTTCGTTTTTAGAAAGACTAATTAAATGAATTTGAAAGGGCGCCACAGTTTCTGGCCAAACTAATCCTTTTTCATCAGCAAAATGATCGGCTATTACACCCATAAGACGAGTTACTCCAATGCCATATGAACCAAGATAGATTGATATTTTTTTACCCTCTTCATTGGTGGTGAAGAAATTCATGTCGTCACATTTTGATGTGCCAAAATTAAATATGTTTCCCACTTCAGCTGATTTTACCTTAGTCAGTTCATTTTTTGAAACTCCTAATTCTTTTAAAACTGAATCTTCCAAAACTTCTTCGTTGACAGCGATATTTTTTTCTTTGTTTATATAGATAAAGTCTTCTCCTGCCTCGGTTACTGTTTGAAATTCATGGCTGTATTTTGTAAAGGCGCCACCGGCTGCAAAAGTAACATAGGTTATATCGCCAAGGCCTACTCGTTTAAATACATTCATGTAGCTATTTTTGACGCTTTCGTAAAATTTCAAATGTCTTTTTTCATCTGTATCATAACTATATAAATCTTTCATCACAAATTCTCTCCCTCTCATTATGCCACTTTTAGCTCGTAATTCATTGCGGAGTTTTGTTTGAAATTGATAAACATAAACTGGAAAATCCTTATAACTAACTAAGAATCTTTTCATCATTTCTGTGATGGGTTCTTCATGCGACCAACCAAAACCAACTTCTGTTTCATTTTTTAATTTTGATTTAAACCAAACATCCACCACCTTATCATCCCATCGGCCAGTTGATTGCCAAACTTCTTTGGGCTGTAGAGAGGACATTATAATTTCCTGGCTACAAATAGCATTCATTTCTTCTCGAATTATTTCTTTTATTTTTTCTATAACTCGAAGGCCTAGCGGAAGATAGGCATATACTCCAGCCATTTCTTTATTTATAAATCCAGCGCGAATAAGAAGTTGCGCATTAAGGCTCACTTCGTCCTTCGGGGCATTTTTTTGAGTCTTGGTAAAAAGTTGTGATTGTCGCATTTACCCTGTTAAATAAGATTTGTATTTTACTGTAAAATACAGCTTATTTTGATTATGTTAGTTAAGTTTTTTACCCAGTCTTTATTTGAATATATTCAAATCTAATTTTAATTTTCTTAAATTAAAATTATTTAACAGGGTGAATTTTTTATTAATGATTATCTTAAGAATATGGTTTATTTCGATGTTTGTCAAAGCAGAAATTTGTGGCAGAGGCGGTGCGTTGACCGCCTCTGTGTTTGCTGATTTCTTTTCCGAAAATTTCAGGAGAACATATATTCCTTCTCTCTGGAAAAGTTCTCCTTAAAAGTTCCAGAGTTTTTGTTTCTCAGCCAGAATCTTCGGCTGAAAATTTTGTTGAAAAAAGCGACCTTGATCTTTGACTTATGTTTTTTCTTCATTTTTTTGAAATAAAAAACATTAGCTCGGTTAGTGTTTTTTGTTGGTGAGATATTTTCAGCCAATGCTATAACATCATCACCATGAATCGCGACCAAAAACTCTCCATAAAAGAGGCTAGAAGCATCTTTTATGACGCCGATTCCTTTTAGAAGATTGCTCCCTTCTATCGCCATTTCATTGTCCATCGTCATGATTTCAAATTCAAGCATGACACTTTCTCCTCTTGTAAAAAATTAAAGAACTTTATTTCCATATTTCCACCATTGGAAATACAAAAAAACAGCCCACTTAAGGCTGTCTGATAAAGTTCAATTTTTGTGTAATTTTAAACGCTAACAAACAACCTCAAGGATGATTTTGGGTTGATCGGTTGCGGTAGTGAATTTGTTAGAATCTTTTTCATGGATAAAATATAGCACAGGATTATTTTTTGTCAAATCGGAATTGACAAAAAGAGCAGTTTAAAGTAGTATATAATTATGAAAAAAGAAGTTTATAAAAATTCAATTTTCTGGTGTGCTTTCAAGATCTAATCTTTGAGAGCTCCTTAGTGTTTTTGGAAAAATATAACAAATCATTTAGCAAGAGTTCTCAAAGCAGGGGACTTTTTTTGTTTTTAGAATAAGATTATGACAAATTATATAATAAATGGATTGACACAAAAAAATATTTGGTGGGCAAGAACATTTCCAAGGGCAGGTTGGCGTTTTTAAATTTTGAAAAATTTGAACAAAACGAAAATAACCTGCTCGAAAAGCAGGTTTTATTAATTAAAAAATAATTCTAAACTTATGCAAACTATAAAAACATATCTCAATATCAGTTATTATCTCAAGAAATATCTAGGTAAGCTTCCTTTTCCGCCAATTCATCCAGCAACAGGAGAGAAATTGAAACCGGAAGATCTTGAACCGCTTTTTGCCAAAGAATTAGTCCGACAAGAATTTTCTTTGGAAAAAGAAATTGCCATTCCTAAGGAAGTGCAAGAAATATATGCGCTATACCGTCCAACTCCATTTCTTCGCGCCAGAAGATTGGAAAAATTTCTCGGTACGCCGGCGCATATCTATTATAAATATGAAGGGGCTAGTCCCGCCGGCAGTCACAAACTGAACACCGCACTTCCTCAAGCGTTCTATAATAAAAAAGAAGGCGTGAAGATGCTAACGACTGAAACTGGTGCGGGGCAGTGGGGATCAGCTCTTGGAATGGCTTGTAATTTTTTCAATTTAGCGTGCAAGGTTTTTATGGTGAAAATTTCTTTTGAACAAAAGCCCTATCGAAAAGTTATCATGCAAACATTCGGCGCGGATGTTACGCCTAGTCCATCAGATACAACTGAGATTGGAAAAAAAATGCTCGAGCAATATCCTGGCACTTCAGGCAGTTTAGGGATGGCGGTTTCTGAAGCAATTGAAGTAGCGATGAAAAATAAGGAAGCCAAATATGCTCTAGGTAGTGTGCTAAATCATGTGCTTTTGCATCAAACCATCATCGGGCAAGAAGCAATTCAGCAAATGGAAAAAGCAGGGGAATATCCCGATGTGGTTATTGGTTGTTGCGGAGGCGGAAGCAATTTTGCGGGAATAGCTTTTCCATTTTTAGCTCAAAAACTTGCGGGGAAAAAAACAAAGACAAGATTTATCGGAGTGGAGCCAAAAAGTTGCGCTTCGATGTCGCAAGGGAAATATCGCTATGACCATGGCGACACCGCTAAACTCACCCCGCTTTTTATGATGGAAACTTTAGGTTGCGATTTTGTCCCACCCTCTGAACATTCTGGCGGACTTCGCTATCACGGCATCGCGCCACTCATTGCATTTTTGCATCATGAAGGATTAATTGAAGCAAGAAATTATGATCAAAAAGAAATTTTTGCCTCAGCCATTGATTTTGCCAAAACCGAAGGAATAATCCCAGCACCAGAATCGGCGCACGCCATAAAAGCGACAATTGACGAAGCGCTTAGATGTAAAAAAGAGAACAAAAAAGAAACCATAGTTTTTTGTCTTTCAGGGCATGGAATGCTTGATCTCAAGGGGTATGAAGATTATTTGAGTGGGAAGATAAAATAAGAATATTTTCTGGAAAAGTAAAAAAGAGTCCCGATTAATCGAGACTCTTTTATGTTATCTGCATCCACGCTGACAATCCCTTGACAATATTTTTATACCTGTTATACTTTAGTTAGATAAAGCGGTTTAGTATAATAAAGTAGTATAAAACAATGAAAAAGTTGAATAACAAGAAAACTGAAGATTTGATGAAAGCTATTTTGGCGTTGGAAAACAAACAAGAAGCCAAGATGTTTTTTCGTGACCTTTTGACAGAAAAGGAAATTTTGGAATTGGGCAATCGCTGGAAAGCGGTGCAAATGCTAGACGCGAAAAAAACTTATTCTGAAATTGAAAAAGAAACCGGCCTTAGCTCAACCACAGTGGCTCGAATTTCCAAGTGGTTGCAAAATGGCACGGGTGGATATGGCTTAATGTTAAACAGAATTTCCAAAAATCATCACAGAACCTCTTCTATTTCTAGAAAGCGGTTGATTTAGATTTTTATTTATTTATCTTCACAAGCCTCTTTCTGGGATAGGAAGAGGTTTTTTTATTTATGCCTCTTAATGTTAGTACATTAAAAATTAAATAGAGGAGAAAAAGAAATGAAAAAAAATCTGACTTTGGGAATTCCCTCTGGATCACTTTTTGATTCGACGCTGGCTTTGCTTCGAAAAGTAGGAATCGAAGTGGTGGTTAATGGGCGTAATTTCATGGCGGAAATTAGAGGGAGTGATATTTTTTCTCGAGCAATAATTATGCGACCGAATGATTTGCCTCTAGCGCTCAAAAACGGAATCGTTGATGGCATCATCACTGGATTGGATATGTGCGTTGAGAGTGGTTTGGAAAAAGAGCTTTGCATAATAGTAGAGCTTAACTTTTCCAAAAAATCGAGAGTGTCGGCTCGAGTCGTGGTTTTCTGCCGAAAAAATGATTCAGATGAAATAGTTGATTCAGAAGAAATTTTGATTTCATCGGAATATATAAATCTTGCGAGAACTATTTTCAAAAAATCGAAAATAGTTTTTTCTACCGGTTCGACTGAGATCAAAGTTGCCATTGAAGAATTTGGTTTTCGATATGGCGTTGGCGTGGTCGAAAGTGGAAAGAGCCTTAAGGACAACAATCTCAAGATTGTGAAAGTTATTCTGACTACTCCGGTAATTTTCGCTGTGAGAAAAGAAACTATGGAATTTCAGATTTTCGGCCAAATGCTCAGGGGGGCATTGGAGGCGGAAATGTTTCAGCTGGTAAAATTCAATGCAGATTCAAAAGACAAGGATCGGTTGATTGAAATTTTGCCAGCTATGGAATCACCAACTATTAGCGATCTGGCCGATGGCGCAGTTGCGATTGAGACCGTTATTGCTAAGGAGGCGATTACAGATTCGATCATCGCAATTAAGAAAGCTGGAGGCAGAAATATTCTTGTCCAAGATATCAATATTTCTGTGTAAAAAACAAGGGCGTGATGAATATCATTCATCCGCCCTTTTAAAATTAATTAGTTTTGGATAAGATCAATAGCCATTTGTTTATAATTTTTAATGCATCTCTATGATTCATGATTTCATTATGCCCTGTCAAGACAATTTTAAAATCTAATTTGCTAATAATATTTAGTGCTCTTAAAAATTGTTTTTTATTTGAAGAATGACAATCAGCATAAATTTTGCCATTATATAATAAATCTCCAGATATTAAAATTTTATATTTAGGTTCATAATATATACAAGAATCTTTTGAATGTCCGCCAAGATTTATTATTTTGAAATTATAATCAAACCAGCTTATTATATTTGTTTTAATCGGCGTGATATTTGGAATAATAAGACTAAAGCTGTTGCATATCTGTTTTGCTTTTTTATCTGTTAATTTATTCAGTAGGGCTTGGTTAAAATTTTCTTTTTTTAAATATTTTAGACACCAATTTTTACGATTGTGCAATGCTTTTTGAATAAATTTTGGAACAACAAACTCATTTTTTTTAAAATCTGAAATACCGCCAATATGATCAAAGTGAGAATGGGTTAAGGCGACTAGGAAATTTTTAATAGCCAATTTCTTTAGAAATTTTCTTAGAGAGAACAAGCCTAACCCAGTATCAAAAATTAAGCAGTTATTATTTTTTTTAAACAAATAAATATTGCAACCTTCAAAATTCCAAGGTTCGTTAATTTGAAATATGTTTTTTGTGATTTTTTTTAATATAAATTTTTTATTCATATGTGAATTTATAATAGCTTAGGTAGGAGGGGAAAGCTATTTAGCTAATCCCCCCCTTTTTTTATTTTCAAGCTATGCAAATATTATGGCTTGAAAGGTTTTAAATACTGAACCCAGCACCCGGCATTTAATGATCCCGCATCTTCCATTGAAAATAAACATAGTTTAATAATTTTTGCTCCCATTCTTTCGTGAAAGCGTAATACCGGATCGAAAAGTTTTCCGTCAACACGACGCAAATTGCAATAATCATCAATTTTCATTTCAGGTTTTTTGTGATAAAAAGGCACGCGTGCATTGGCGATTACTGTCTGAACGGGGGGTAACTCTTTTTTTGGAAAGAATAAAGCGTCTAATGTGTATGCGATTAACAGTTCCGATGCTTTGAATTTTACTGGCTGATACTTGTTGTGATCAAAATATATGCTTCTGAATTTAGGTATTACTCCGACGCCGACTAAAAAACCTGTGTTGCCATTTGGAATATGGACTTTGTTTGTCCATCCAAAAGATGTCATTTCATCCCATGATGTAAGGATATTAATATCTTGATTCCAATTAAACCTAAAGGCGAATTGACTACCAACTGGTTTGTCATCAGTTATTGCTAATTGTACCACTTGTTTTGAGTCAATTCTGGCTGCAATTTTTGGTTTTGATGCTGAAACATTTTCACCTGGAGATGCCCAAGCGAGTTGTTCAATAGTCATAAGGTTTTCCAATGAATTGACAGGGTTTTGAAAATTTAAGACAGGCTTGATTTGAACTTTCATTTCGTTTACCTCACTTTTGGGTTCGTATTTATTTTAAAGAGCAGACGGTCTCGCGCCTTCACTATGAAAGCAGGGGCAAAAAAACAGCCTTTGAGGCCGTCTGATAAAGTTTAATAATTTTTCTAAAGTTTTTAAACGCTAACAAACAACCTCAATAAATAGTGGTTGCTTCGTCGTCGTTGAATTAAATTAGATTGTATGTTTTTCATATCGTTAAGTAGAATATAAATCAATAGTTGATTTTTGTCAAGGGCTTGTATAAGTCCACCCTACTTTGCA
>DCUU01000024.1 GCA_002328565.1 Candidatus Moranbacteria bacterium UBA2206 | reverse complement strand
CAGGGTTACAAAAAACCCGGCGAAGAGGTGATTGCCATCTTGCGCGACCCGGCGACTTCTGCTACAAAACAAGAAGGCGGCGTTTCCGCCGCCGACAGCTTTTGGGCCGACCTCTGGAAAAAAATCAAAAACATCAAATAAATGTCAAAAATCAAAAGATAAAAGCCAAAAGCGCAAGCCAAAAGCTTCAAGTTTTAATTTTGAATTTATTTGGTAATTGAAAATTGCGCCGATAGGCGGTTCGCGAGTGTCGTACAGTGGCAGTACATGACCTTCCCAAGGTCGAGACGAGGGTTCGATTCCCTTCACTCGCTCCATTAATAACTTTCAGCTGGCTCCGCTTGACGTCTCTTTTAGTTTTTATCGCGCGAATCGTTTATATAGCCAACCGGAACGCGGCCCGGATATTCGCCGCGTCTTAATTTTTGGCGGAGCCCTCTTTTGGTATTTTCCGAAAGTGAATCGATATAGTATTTGCTTTGGCCGAAGGAAATATTCAGCATGAATTTTCCTTGAGGTGTTGGCTCAAACCAAAATGTAGGGAAGCGCAAGGCGGCAATCTTGCCGGTATCGACAAGATAGATGATCTTGCCGCCGTCAACGCTATTGCGGGCCAAGCGGTCGGGATGCCAAGCAATAACGCCTTGCGCCCGGCCTTTCTCGATCTGTTCGATCATCTTGTTGAAGATCGGCCTTCCCGGAATCTTAGCCGATTGTTTTTCAATGAAAGTCTCGATAATTGCCAAGTTTTCGCGCTTGGCAAAATCGCGAAGCTCGGAGAGCTGCGCTTCAATAGATAGGACTTGCTTGTCCTCAACATCAGTAGATTTTCGGCAATAAAGAAAATAAGCGTGCATGGTATTTGCTAACTATAGTATGTAGAATCAAAGTTAGCAAGGAATATACTATAGTTATCAATTATGAAAAAAGAAGTTTTAATAAAATTTGGGCAAAAAGTTCGTGAGGAACGAGCAAAGTTAGGTTTATCACAAGAAGAGTTAGCGGTACGTGCCGGCGTTCATAGAACCTATATTGGGATGATCGAGCGGGCTGAAAAAAATATAACTTTGGAAAATATCGAAAAAATCGCAAAAGCCCTTAATATAAGTATCGCGAATTTTTTTAATTCTTAATATGAAAATCGTAAATACATATTCATTTAAAGACGGCGAAAATTTTATTAGACTGAATCATCCAGAGGAATTGGAGGAAGTTTTAGAAGCCATTAAAGGACTTGATGCTAAATTATGCTTAACAAAAGAAAGCGCGGAAAAAACAATGAAGGGGAAGTTACTATTCTCACCGCGCGATATGAATCATCATCTTAAAACGACGCTACATAAAAAAGGCTGGACAGAAAAAGCCGATGGCAAAAAGAAAGAATATGCTGAGCCGCGTCATGCTTTTGGTAAAGGCCGTTTTCGGGAAATGGATGGCGTAAAAAATAAGGTAGGGCTGGAAATCCAATTTGGTAAATATGCCTTTATGGGCTATGACATTTTCTCGAAGATGGTGATTTTTAATAAACTTGGATATATTGAGTGTGGTATTGAAGTGGTCCCAGCAGAAGAATTAGTAAGGCAGATGTCTACCGGAGTTTCATCTTTTGACCAACTCCTTGTCGACTTTGAACATAGGGGTGAAAGCGATATTGATATTCCGGTTTATGTTATTGGCATAGGATTAACCGATAAAGAGAAAGAAGAATCGGGAGAATTAACAAAACTATTTAAAAGTAACAAAAAAGAGGCTCTCGCCTCAGTTAAGTTGAGGAAATATAATGGTTCAAAGCCTGGGCCCAAATAAATTCTCTCTTACCTT
The DNA here is from genome assembly GCA_002328565.1 of Candidatus Moranbacteria bacterium UBA2206. Taxonomy (GTDB): domain Bacteria; phylum Patescibacteriota; class Minisyncoccia; order Moranbacterales; family UBA2206; genus UBA2206. The sequence goes on along the minus strand of DCUU01000024.1, from coordinate 1,925 downwards.
TTTGAACTCGTCCGGCATTTCGGCAAGTTTAACATTGCTCGTTGGTTGATAAACTGGCGTGCCCATCAAACGATGTTTCAAGGTGCCACTTGCCGCTGCTCTTATTCGTTCCTCAGCAATATCTAAATATTCCTTCATAATATCTGAACCATAGCCTTTTCGGTTATGAAGAACCGCCGCGCAGAGTGCGCTTCCCACACCTAAATAGGGATCAAGGACTATATCCCCCGGGTTTGTCATAGATAAAACAAGCCTTTCGATAAGTTCGATTGGAAACTGGCAAGGGTGGCTCGTTTTTTCTGGGTGGTTATTTTTTACATTTGGTATTTCCCATACATCGGAAGGATTTTTTCCAAGCGGGTTGCAGGAGAGGGTACCATATTTTTCGTTTTTCTTAAAATTCTTTTTACCGGGGTATTTTTGAGGGACTCGCACGGGATCTAAATTAAAAGTATAATTATCATTTTTAGTAAACCAAACTATAGTTTCGTGCCGCCCGGAAAATCTTTTAGAACAATGTAACCCGTGTCCAAAATGCCAGATAATGCGATTTCTAAGTTTAAAACCATTTCTTTTGCCAATAGCATAAATGAGTGCGTCCAGAGGATAAACTTCGCCGTCTGTTCCGATGTGATTTCCAACTTGCCAGCAAACGCTGCCGTCATCAGTCAATATGCGAGAAGCTTCTTTAAGTGTCGCCTCCTGTTCTGCAAGATAAACATCCAAATCTCTTCTTTTTTCGTACTCTTTACCAATATTATAGGGAGGAGAGGTAACCACAAGCTTAACAGACCCTTCGGGCAACTTTTTCATCAAATCAATGCAATCTCCGTGGAAAAGAATCACATCCGCGTCCTTTGAAACATCATGCGCAATTTTAATTTTTTTCCCGGGTAAAAGCGTTGATTGACCAGAATTATAAATCGGTATGTTTATGGGTTTTTGTATAGCTTCAACGCTAGAATTTTCAGTCTTAATTACATCTAGAACAATTCCTTGTATTGTTATAGGAGTTTTTTTATCAATAATTATCGGCTCCATGCTCTTATTCGCGGGTTGTAAACGGATATGGTCTTTTTCTTTATAAAATTTCTTTAGAGTCGCTTCTTGGTTGTCTATCAACACAACCACTTTTTGGCCATTATTTGCAGTTTGCTGATGTTTAACCAGAATAATGTCTCCATCGTTAATATTTTCATCGATCATACTGTTGCCAACTACTCGGAGAGCGTATATTTCCGTTGATCGCGGAAGCTTATCTTTTGGAACCGCTATAGTTTCATTATTTTGGATTGCTTCAATCGGTTGCCCTGCTGCAATTAATCCCAAAAGAGGCACTCTAACTAAGGGTTGGGTGTTTGCAATACTAATCGCGCGAGCTTTATTCTCGATTTTATCTAAATATCCGCTTTCTTTGAGTTTTGAAACATGGAAATGCGCCGTTGAAACAGAGGCAAGTTTAAATCGTTTTTGTATCTCCTCCAGAGACGGAGCGTATCCTTTTTTCAGAGAATACTTCTTTATGAAATCGAATACTTCTTTTTGACGCTTTGTAAGCATTTAATTTTGATTACTGTTTATAGCTATAGTATAATAGAAAAAAAATAGAAAATCAAAATTTGGATTATCCACAGTTTCGTCAAAAAGTATTCCGCCAAAAAATCTTAGGTTTTTAGTTTTGATCCCGCTTTCCGCCAAAAAAATCACGGAAAGGCCCGCAATTCAATGGGCGGCAGTAGTTGTTGCAAGAAATTTTGACGGTAGAATTAGTTTTTGCGTTAAAATTAAAGAAGCGGCCAAGAGATGTTTTGCCGCATAAGAAATTATTGCGCGAGGTAAGTACGTATTTAGTATATATTTAAATATATACTTTTGCGGATGGGAAAAATTGCGCGGGAAGTGAAGTTCGCCGGTGTCTTGCTCCG
>DCUU01000041.1 GCA_002328565.1 Candidatus Moranbacteria bacterium UBA2206 | reverse complement strand
GCTTTGCAATTTGGACAAGCAATCAAATCTTTTGATTTAAGCTTGTAGAAAACTCTAGCTCTGTCTCTTCGGGCTTTTGTGTGACGTTGTCTTGCTACTGGCATAGATTTATAATTTAACTTAATTACTAATATATATAACTTATCATTTAATTAGCCATTTGGCAAGAAAAGAGATTTTTGCAGATATATTCGACATCCCCTTTTTCATCTGTTCGCAGAATGTTTATTTTTTTAGCCTTGAGACGTTCCAAAAGTTCTCCTGCTGGATGACCATAACTATTATTTTTGCCGACGGAGATAATCGCGTCAGTTGGACTAACTTTATTCAAAAACTCTTGACTGGTGGCATTTTTTGAGCCATGATGGGAAACTTTCAGCACTTTCGAACTTAAATCAAATTTATCGCTAAACAAAGCACCCTCCTTTTCCAATGGGAAATCCCCCATAAAAAGAAAAGAATTTTGGTCATAAGTCAGCTTTGCCACAATCGAGTCTGCATTCGTATCCTTTGAGTTATTTACTAAAGTTAAACTAGGGTAAATAATTTTCAGATCAGCATCTTTTATTTTTATATTCATCCCCTCTCGCCCTTTCAATCTTTCGATATTCTTTTCCCCGATTATTTCCAAATATTTTTTGTATACCTGCGAATCATTCTCAGTGCTATTATCAATTACTTTGCCAATTTTATAATTTTTCATCACATCAATAAGTCCACCGATATGATCCTGATCTGGATGAGTCGCGATAACTATCTCAATTTTTCTGTCCCAAAATGGAATATATTTTCCCAATTTTTCCATTTCCTTTTGTCCACTCGGTCCGCCGTCAATCAAAATCTGATTTTGACCTTGCGAAATCATAACGGCATCGCCCTGCCCAACATCAAAAAAAATAATCTTGAGTTTTTGATTTTGAGAATGCCAAATAATCCCAGCCAAAATAAGGCTGATAACAAGAAGAGATATTAGGAGAAAATATATGGATTTTTTAGAAAACATATCAACCTTTGTCATGCTGAATTTACCGTGCCTCGCCGGCAGGCGAGTTTCAGCATCTATTTTAGAATAGGGATCCTGAAACAAGTTCAGGATGACATTTTATTTTTATTTTTTAAGAAATAAATTACTCCTACTAAAATTATATACCAAATAATCACTCCCCACCACGCGATTTTCATTTCAACTGAAGCATATTTCAGACTAGCTAGATAATTTATGGTAAGCGTTTCATATTTCAAAGGTAAGTAAGTCAGCCAAGAAAAAATTATTGCAATTGGTTCGAAAACAAAACTAATCATAATTGCCACAAAACCCAAAAGCATCGTGAGTGGAACGATGGGCAAAATTAGAATATTCGCCAAAAGAGAAATGAGCGACAGTGTTCCAAAGTTGAACATAATAATTGGTAAAACAAAAATTTGCGCGGAAAGCGAAAGAAAAATAATTTCTGCAACCGTAGAGACGAGGTAGTGCCTCGTCTCTACGATGTGATTAAAATATTTTTCAAAAAATAGATAAAAATAGACTATACCGATTGTTGCCAGAAAAGAAAGTTGAAAACCAATATCCCAGCGCAAAAGCAACGGATTAGCCAAAAGCATCGCACAAGCAGAAAACAAAATAGCATTTTGCGCGTTGGCCAGTCTTCCGTTTTTCATCGCCCAAATCAAAAGCACGCCCATTAGTCCCGCTCGCACTGCCGAAGCACTGAGCCCTGTGAGAATCACGAAAAGAATAATGCCAGTCACTGCAAACCAAAAAGCTTGTCGTCGCCACAGTCCTAAAAATATTCCCAGCATCATTAGGTATTCTGCAATGATTGTCACATTATATCCAGACACCGCCACAATATGCGTCATCCCCGTGCGTGAAAAATTATCTTTCACCTCTTTTGACAATTGGTTGCTTCCGCCCAAAAGAAGACCCGAGAGAAGCCCAGATTCCGGCGCAGGAATCAATTGCTTTATATTTTCATTGAATTTATTTTTTATTTTTATAAGAATCGCCAAAAATCTATTTCCTTTATTTTCATTTAATTTTTCTATTTTCGGATTTTTGCATTCATAAAAAATTTGATCTTTTGCTAGATACATTTGATAGTCAAAACTTCCATCGAAATTTTTCGGCCTTTCCAGCTGGCAATTTATTTTTAGCATATCGCCATAATTATACTTTTCATAAATACTAGCGTTAAGCAAAAAAAATTCTCTCGTAGACATCGAATGTCCATTATGGACATTCGATGTCTGTGGCAATGGCTCAATAACTAGTTGCTGAATTTTTTCTTTCATCACTGGCTCTTTGGAAATCACAACCACGCCCGAAAAATTCTGCTTGTCTGCATTTAGATTTTTTATTTTTTCTAGCTTTCCATAAACTAAAAAAATTCCCAAAATAAAAAAAGCTGTCGCGAATCCAATAATAGACAATTTGTTTTTATAAAAAACAAAGATAAAAATAAGCGCTAAAATTAAAAATAATAAGATTGCAAAATTATCCACCAGCTTTGGATAATAAAAAGAAGCCGTCATCACGCCTCCAATAAAAGCTAATGCTAGAATGAAAAATATGCGAGATTTTTCCATAGACTTGAAGGGAAATGTGGAAGTCCTACAATATTTCCACCAGTTTTTTTCGCGTAGATTTGCCACCGATAATCGACACTAGACTTTTTGGCACATCAAAATGCTCCGCCAAAATTTCAATGAGCATTTTGTTGGCCTCACCGTCAACCGGTGGTGCGGTAAGTTTCACTTTGTATTCCCCCTCAGAAATCTTAATCACCTCATTTCTTGATGAACGTGGAATAACTTTAATATAAATTCTCATAAAAAATTAGCTGTCATGCTGAACTTGTTTCAGCATCTCAATTAGATCCTGAAACAAGTTCAGAATGACAAACTTTTCATCATTTTATTTCTAATAAAGCTAAACGATCTGTAAATTAAATTAACCACGAACAGAAGCATTAAAAATACATTAGCATAAATAAAAATATTTCGCACAATCACATTTTTCATATCCGTTCCAAGTTGAAGTGCATGGAGAATCACAAAAATCCACAAAACTAAATTGAAAAAATGGATGAGTCGCCAGACACGAAAATTGATAAATTTTCGAAGATATGAACTGACTATTAATATCAACATCAAATAAAGAGAAATGATTCCCATTGCAAGATAAATTGGTTCTACGCCAACTTTAGTTGCGCTCTCTGAAAGAGGAAAAAATGGCACGAAAATATTAGCCAAATTAAAGGCGAGAAATTTGTCAAAAAGCAAACTCACTCCATGAAGCAAAGCAAACAGCAGAGCTTGCACTGAAATCCAACCGTGAATGTCCAAAGAATAAATGGGTGAAATTATTTTTCGAAGTAGTGGGTTTCGAATAGCAATTCCAAAAAATATCGAAAGATACAAAAGAAAAAATCCAATTAGCGCGCTGGCACGCGTGAGATACCACCCCCAAGGAACTTCGATTTCTGCTAAATTTGCGCTGTAGACCTCTGCGATCGATGGCGAAGCACTGTCTAGCGGATCATTTCCAGTCATGACTTCTGCCCCGTCTATTATCCCATCCTTATCAGTGTCGGGATTTTTTGGCTCAGTAGTATAAATCTGTTTTTCCCCTTCATCAGTGAGCCCGTCCAGGTCGCTGTCCATAATAACATTGTTTCCGTAGTCAACTTTTTTTTCTTCTGCTTTCGCAAAATTAAAATTAAATACAAAAACAAATATAATTATTAATATTAGGGCTGATTGTTTTTTCATTTTTTATAGTTTACTAAAGTACGAATCTAGCTAAATTACCTGCCTCGCCGGCAGGCGGGCGAATAAAGATAATAAGGATTAGTAATTTCGTTTAATTCGTATTTTCGTAAATCAAATTATTTGTTTCATTTTTTCTGATAAATATACATTCCCTCGATAGTCCAAAAAAATTGCTGGGATTTTTTTCTGATTAGCATATTCCATTCCTCTTTTTTGCCCCATGAGATATAGCACCTTAGCTAAAACATCGGCTATTTCGCAAATTTCAGCTTTCACCGTCACTGATTTCAAGTCAAAAGAAAAATCATAAGGGTGAAGAGGATTGATCAAATGA
>DCUU01000023.1 GCA_002328565.1 Candidatus Moranbacteria bacterium UBA2206 | reverse complement strand
GATTAGCCAATCCCATCGGTGTGATGTCTTGCGGATCTTTGAGTTGCCCCGTTTCATCAATAATATTCACCACATCTTTTGGTTGCAAATATCCAACCTCAATTGATTTGGCAAAAGGCAAATTTTTTCTCCAATGTGAACTCATTAGCGCTTTTTTTATCCCAGGAAGTCCGGATCCTCCGCCACAAAGAAAAAATCGATGAGGCAAAATATCTGACTCGGAAAATTCTGACAAGGTCAATTCTATTCCGCGAAGCCACACATCACAATCATCGGCGAGTATTTTTTCAATTTTAAAACTTACATCTTTTCCTAGTTTTCCTTCAGCATATTTTATTTTTAACATTTCTGCTTCTTCAAAGCCAATATTCAATTCCTGCGCCAATCTTTTTGTAAACGCCCTTCCGCCCAATCCAAACATTTTTGTTCCTTCCAACCCGCCGTTTCTAACTACCGCTATATCTGTTGTGCCTCCGCCAATATCAATAAAAATTGCGCTAAAATCCAAAGAGTCTTCTACTCCCATCGAACGCGCCACTGCATACGGTTCAGCTGCGATATTCAAAAGATCAAGTCTCAACTCTTCCGCAATTTTAGTGAGCGCCCCCAAATGCATCATCGGCGCATAAGCATTGAAAATGGAAATTGAAACATCGCGACCTTGAAATCCAACGGGATTAGAAACCTTATAGCCATCAATTCGAACATCCACAATCACTGCATTAATCAATTCAATTTCTATCTCACTATGTCCCGTTTCCCAAGACAGCTGACTTCTGATTCTATCAAAAGCTTTTCTTTGAACTTTTTGAATGATGTTTTTTAACTCTGGCAAATCAATTCGAATTTCTGGATTTATCCTTTCATAATGCACTGTAGTCGTAGTACCCTTGACCAATTCCCCCGCGATACCAATAATTGCTTTTTCAACTTTTTTCGCACCGGCCATATTTTGCGCCATGGCAATTGCCTCACGACAATTGACAATCACACCAGAGATATCCGAGACCGCTCCGCTATGCATATCTTTCAAACCTTGGCGAGATCTTCCCACGCCCCGAACTATCCCCGCGCCAGTTTCCGGATCGATTTTGAAAACTAAAACCTTGACCACTTCCGTGCCAATATCCAAAGACACTATAAATTCCGAAGAAGGCTTTCCTAGTCCTGCAATTTTAGAAAAAATAGACATCGTAAAAAATAATTTTGTTTTTATTAATTCAAGACTTGCGCGTTTGATTGTGACGAGCATATCTTGACGCGAGCAAATGCGTAAGTCCTACAACTATCAAAATTATAACACAGATTTTAGAAATCAAAAAGCGAGACCTGTCTCATCTAAGCAGTCTCGCTTTTTTTATATATTCAAGATTATTTTTGTCTTTTTATAATTGGACACAAATAATTAAGAAAGCAAATTGCTACTACTGCCGTTCCATATCTTTTCTTGGGAATAAAACTTTTAGTTATTAATTTAATATTTTTAATATCATACACTTCGCTAAAACCATTTGTGTAAAGCTCATCAAGACTAGCATAAAGACTTTCCTTTGCAACCGATACTTTTTCGTTACCATTATATTCACAAACTAAACCACCAAATTTTTCTTTTGTTTTCTTGTTATACAACCAACCAAAAACAATCCCTGCTGTAACTCTTTTTCCTTTCTCTGCACTAGCAACAGCACTAATATTTTCCATTACTGATCCATGAGTCAGATTCTTTGGTTGCTTAACTTCCTTTGCAATATGAGGCAATATCGATGAATAAGAAACCATATTACACATCTCAATTCCTGCTTCTTTAAGAGCTAAATGATATGATCCAGCATGTATAGTAATATCACTTTCTCCACCTCCCTTGGTTATAAAATAATCCATAGGGATTCTGTTTCCAATAATAACTTCGGAAACAAAAGACTGTTTTTTCATTTTTTCATTAAACTTCTCGCAAAGTTATTCAAGATAACTTTATGCTCTGAATATAAATAATTAACTAATTTATTTTACATACATTCAAAAATAACGCAAGGGCTGTGGATAACATTACTTCACAACAATCTTTCGGAACTCACGTTTCCCGACTTTCAAAATTTTTCCATTCATAACTTTCGAAATTTTAGTTTGAATGTCTTTTATTATTTCTCCATTCAGTGAAACTCCGCCTTGTTCAATTTTTCTTTTGGCATCACCATTGCTTTTCGCCAATCCTTCCTTTGTCATTATCTCAATTATAGAATCCTCTACAGAGACCTCTACAGAAGCTACTATCTCTGGCACTTCTTTTTTTGAAATTACTTTTTCAAAATATTCCTTGGCTTCATCGGCTTTTTCTTCGCCATGATAAATTTTAGTTATCTCATACGCCAGTTTTATTTTCACATCTCGTGGATTAACTTTATCATCTTTCAAATCTTTTTTTATCTTTTCAATTTCATCCATTGAAATCTCCGTACACAATTCAAAATATCTTCCAATTAATTCGTCGGTTAATGACATTACTTTTCCAAACATAGAATTAGGTTCTTCTGTGAGAGAAATATAATTATTCAAACTTTTGCTCATTTTGTCTGTTCCGCCAAGACCTTCCAGAAGTGGACAGGTAAGCACGTCCTGTGGCTGCTGATCATATCTTTTTTGTAATTGTCGCCCCATAAGCAAATTAAATTTTTGATCAGTGCCTCCTAATTCAACATCCGCTTTGAGAACTACACTATCATATCCTTGCATCGCCGGATACATAAATTCCTGCATACTAAGATCAACATCATTTTTTATCCTTTCCTTGAAATCCGCGCGTTGCGCCATTTGTGCATAAGTGATTTTTGAAGTTAGCACAATTAATTCTTTGAAACTTAGCTTTGCCAGCCACTCCGAATTATATCGCACTTCTACTTTTTCCATATCCAACATAATGCCAGCTTGTTTTTGATAACTCTCCATATTTTTCTTCACATCTTCATCGGTGAGAGGTTTTCTGGCTGATGAGCGTCCCGTTGGATCACCAATTTTTGCCGTAAAGTCCCCAATCAAAAAAATTACTTGGTGTCCCAAATCCTGAAATTGTTTCAATTTTTTCAAAACAACAGCATGTCCCAAATGAAGGACTGACCCAGTCGGATCTATCCCTAATTTTATTCTCAATTTTTCTCCCGCCATCATTCTTTTTTTCAAATGCTCTTTCACTATTACTTCCTCCGTTCCCCGCTCCAAAACCTCATCCACCAATTTTTCGTCTGTAATTATTTTTGTCATATTTTTAAAATGTCATCCTGAACTCGTTTCAGGATCTTTTAGATTCCGAATCAAGTTCGGAATGACAGTTGCTTACATTATTATATCCTAAATTTAGCATTATTATTAGTTGTTTGCAAGAAAAAAAGCCTCTGTTAAAAAAGCTTTTTACATTTTTTACAATTTCAATTACTCAATTTCTGCCTCAAATTAGATCACTAACTAAAGGCAAAAACTGGGCAATCGATTTTTGGTTGAATTTTTAATGTACGATTTTTGACTATGAATTGTAGCATATAATTAGTCTTTTGTCAACACAAAAAAAGGCTTCCTTAAGCCTTTTCAACCCAATCTCAACTTTATCGATAAAGTTTTACACTCTCTCCTCTCCACTAAAAACAAAAAACCTTGAAATTCTTGCTAATCATCGCAGGTTCAGGTGCCTCGCCTGAAACCGCATAGTTCTTACAAATAAAATTATTTTTCCAGAAATATTGCAGTTCGATCTAGGCGATTAAACCTGCAAAGTATCAACCTCCTTTTTTATAGCGTTTGCAAATTTTCAAGTAACTCTTTTTGGGATTTTAATTTCTCCTTGTATTCGCTAAGTTTAATTTTATTATTTTCCACAATTTCTTTTGGCGCGCTGGCGAGGAAATTTTTGTTGGCGAGAAGAGCGCTGTTTTTGGCAATCAAATTTTCCAAATTGGCAATTTCTTTGTCAAAATTTTTCTTTTCTTTTTCCACATCAATCAACTCCGCAATATCCAAAATTATTCTAATATTCTTTTCAGAGACATTAATCCCCTGTTTTATTTTTTCGCCAAATTTAACCCGCCCCAATTTTTCAATTATTTCTTGATTTTTCAGCTTTTGCGAAGATGCGCTTATAATTTCACTTGGCGCAATGCGATAACTCGAGCGAATATTTCGAATCTTAACAATTATTTCTTGCAAATTTTGAAATTCTTTCTCCGCCTTTTTATCAATTAGTTTTTTGTCAGCCACCGGCCATTTCTGAACCATCAGCATTTTTGCTTTTCTATTCGCATCGCCATATATTTTCTCTGTCACAAACGGCATAAATGGATGCCAAAGTTTTAATATTTTTTCCAAAACATATCCCAAAACTTTATCATTTTTTTCGAGCTTGTGAATTTCAAGATACCAATTGGCCAAATCGTCCCAGGTAAATTTAATAAGAATATTTTCCGCCATGGCGATGTTTTTACTCTCCAGCATTCTTGATGCTTCCAAAATCGCTTGATTAACTCGAGAAACAATCCATTGATCCGCCAAACTTTTCACATCATGCCCAGAAATTTTTTCTATTAATTTAAAATTATCACTTGAGCTAAAACTATAGCGATAAATATTCCAAAGCTTCGTTACGAAATTTCGATATTTTTCTATTTTTTCTTCATATACTCGAATGTCCAGTCCTGGTGTTGTATCAGTAATAAGAATCATACGAAGCGCATCCGCTCCATATTTTTCAATCATCTGCAATGGATCAACTCCGTTGCCTTTTGATTTTGACATTTTCAAACCATCCTTATCTCGAACAAGACCAGTAAAAAACAAATTCTTAAAAGGCACCTTGCCAGTTCGATAGAGTCCCAACATAATCATCTTAGACGCCCAGAAAAAAAGTAAATCGCGCCCAGTAACCATCATCTCAGTTGAATAAAAGTTTTTATAATCCTTTTCCTTAGGATAGCCCAGTGTAGTGTATGGCCACTGACCAGAAGAAAACCAAGTGTCAAAAGTATCCGGATCTTGTGTTAATTTTTCTCCTTTGCATTTGGGACATTTTTTTGGCTTCTCAATGGAAACGATATAATTTTCCTCACCGCACTTTTCACAATACCAAACTGGAATTTGCGGTCCCCACCAGATTTGACGCGAGATACACCAATCATGAAGATTTGAAAACCATTGCTCCATTATTTTTCCGAAATTTTTGGGATAAATTTCAATTTTTCCCGCTTTGATCGCTTTCAAAGATTCTTTTTTCAAGGAATATTTTTTCGCGTCTACATTTACAAACCATTGTTTGGAAATCAAAGGTTCAATCGTTTCTTTGCAACGCTCGCAAATTGATTTATTTATTTCATTTTCTTCAATTTTTTCAACTAAATCAAGCTCAGCTAAGTCTCTCAAAATATTTTCTCGCGCTTCATCAATTTTTTGTCCCGCATATTTTCCACCCAATTTTGTAATTTCAGCTTTTTCATTGATTACTTGAATTTCCGGCAGTTTATGCTCTTTACCAATTTGCCAGTCTAGTGGATCATGCGCCGGTGTAATCTTCACTGCACCTGTGCCAAAATCCATTTCAATTTTTCTATCAAAAATTATTGGAATTTCTCTGTTTTGCAAAGGCAAAATCGCAATCTTTCCAGCCAAACTTGCATAACGCTTGTCTTTTGGATTAACTGCTACTGCCGTATCGCCCAGCATTGTTTCTGGACGCGTTGTGGCGACTGTGATGAATTTCTTGGAATCTTTCAATGGATATTTTATATAGTATAATTTTCCAGCGGTTTTTTTGTGAAGTACTTCCACATCAGAAAGAGCAGTGGCACATCTTGGACACCAATTTATTATTCTTTCTCCGCGATAAATCATGCCGTCCTTTTCCATTTTGACAAAAGTCTCAAGCGCTTTAGAAAGCACTTCCGGATCAAGCGTAAATTTTTCCCGCGACCAATCAGCGCTAATACCGATTTTCTTTTCTTGAGCGCGCATATAATTTGATCGGTCAATACAAAAATCATAAATTTCTTTGTAAAATTTTTCCCGACCTAAATCGTATCGGGAAATCCCCCGCTCCGCTTTGATTTTTTTTTCGTACACCACCTGCGACTGAATTCCCGCATGATCCTTTCCAGGATAGAGCAAAACTTTCTCGCCTTTCATGCGGTGATATCGCCCAAAAATATCCATCACGGTATAACCCGAAGCATGCCCCAAATGAAGTTCACCATTAGCATTTGGCGGAGGCAAAATATTGCAATATTTTTTCTTAGACTTTATTCTGTCCGGATTAAAAAATCCACTCCCCTCCCAGAGCTTATATATCTCATCCTCATATTTATTCGCTTCGTATGTTTTTGGAATTTCTTTAATCATTTTTTTATTTTCTAATCTCCAGCCCCAATTCTTTTTCCAATCCTACAACGATTTTTCCCATCACTTCATCCACTTCAACATTTTCTAGTGTTCGCTCGGACGCGCCAAATTCGATATGATAGGCAAAACTCGTTACTCCGTCTTTGAAAAAAACATCGAACATTTCGACATTCAAGACTAAATTTCCGCCGATTTTTTTGATCAGTTTTTGAATTTCAATGGCTTTAGTTTCGCTTTTGGCGAGCATGGAAATGTCGCGGGTAATAGTTGGAAATTTTTGCAGGGTTTTATAGACAATTTCTTTTTGGGAAATTTTGAGTAATTTTTGGGTGTCCAATTCGCAAACTGCCACTCTTTTTCCAATCTTATATTTTCCCAAAACTATTGGGTTAATTTCCCCTATCATTCCTATTTTTTCACCGTCTATCAAAATTTCCGCACTTCTAGTTAAATGCCAAGTTGCAGGAAATGGAGGCTCAACCTCCATTATGGAGGTTGAGCCTCCATTTTCGTCCACACCAATCTTTTCTAACAAACTTTCTACCGCACCTTTCAAACTATAAAAAGTTTCGGCATCCTTGTCCTTTTCAAGAACTTGCGACATCACTAACATTCTTTTTTCCGTTGTCATTCCGGACTCGATCCGGAATCCAGATCCTGAAACAAGTTCAGGATGACAAAGGTATACCTTACCAATTTCAAAAATATTCAAACTTTCAAAATTCTTGAGATTAGTTTTAATGTTTTTTAAAATATTCGGGACAAAACTGACTCGAACATATTTTTGATCTGGATTCATCGGACTGGAAAGTTCAAAATGCTTTACCCCGTGGACTACCGCCTTTGGCGGTTGTTGCGAAGCAACATAGTCCATGGGGTGAA
>DCUU01000026.1 GCA_002328565.1 Candidatus Moranbacteria bacterium UBA2206 | reverse complement strand
CCTTTGGGTGGGTGAAGAGGATTGGCAACTAAAGCATGAAACATGAAACATGAAACATGAAACATGTAGCATGAAGCAAAAAGACTCAAACAGGAATTTCTTCGAATATTTTTTTGTTTTTAGTAAAGAGGGGGAGAGAGAGGGAGAACATGAAATGGAATAAGAAGTATTTTTATGCTAATATAAATATAGACAAAAAATTCGTATTTTAATTTTTTAATTTTAAATTTATGAAAATAAAAGAAATCATGTCTAAGGATGTAATTTCTGTGAAAGAGGATACTCCTATCTCGGAAATTGCACAGGTTATGTCAAAGGAAAAAATTCACGCAGTGCCGGTTTTGGATGCGGACAATAAGGTTTTGGGAATTATCACTGAAACGGATTTTTTCACCAAGGATTCTTCTAATATGGTGTATATGCCATCAATGATTGATTTTATTAATAGTGGAAAAATGAAATATGGTGAAGGAGAAAAAGAGGCTATGCACGCTGTGCTCCATGCTACTGCGAAAGACATTATGAGCACTAAGTGTGAAAATGTCTCGCCAGAAATGGAAGTGGAAGATTTTGTAAAACTAATCAAAGAAAGAAGTTTCAATTCCTATCCCGTCACAGATGCGGATGGAGTGCTAATCGGCATAATCACTGTGGCTGATGCGATTAAATTGTTATAAAATGTAGATTTTTTTGGTTTGACAAAGATTGATATATAAATTATAATATAGACAAAAGAAAAAGGGGATTAGAAAGCTCGGTCGATCTTTCTTTCGTTCCTGGATTCTTGGAAATAATTCCGATTAAATATCGGATAAATAATACTTAATTTTCAGTACACACATATGGCAGAACAAGCAACCGACAAAGATTTCGTAGAATATGTCGTTAAACAAATTGTAAACCATCCGGAAGATGTAAAAGTTGACCGAAAAATTGATGAAATGGGAGTACTCATAACTTTGGATGTAAATGCCGAAGATATGGGAATGATCATTGGACGAGAAGGCGCTACAGCTAAAGCTCTTCGAACACTCCTTCGAGTTATCGGAGCGCGAAACAATGCTCGCGTTAATCTAAAAATCAATGAGCCAGAAGGAAGCGAAAGAAGAATGGATGCAGGATCAACTGGACGAAAAACTATTGATGAAGTAGTTGGTGATATCAAAATATAAAGACTTCTTATAGAAAAAGACCTCGCATCAGCGGGGTCTTTTTTGTTTAGTTTTAATGTGGTATTATAAAATTACGAACTACGAAATTAATACTAAATACGAAAGTACGAAAATGGAGTTTGATTGTTTCGTATTTCGTTTGTTTCGTATTTCGTAAAATTATGAAATTTGATATCATTACAATTTTTCCACAAATCTTCGATTCCTATTTTAGTGAGTCGATTTTAGCGCGGGCGCAGAAAAATAAAATAATTAAGATTAAAATTCATAATCTTCGTGACTATGCTACTGACAAACATCAAACTGTAGATGACACACCATATGGTGGTGGTGCCGGAATGGTGATGAAGGTGGAGCCGATATATAAGTCCATAAAGTCTATAAAGTCAAAAGTTGGAAAGTCCGTAAAGTCAAGAACGATTTTGTTTTCTGCTAAAGGAAAAAAATATACCCAAAGTGATGCTAAGCGTTTATCAAAATATGACAATCTAATTTTTGTTTGTGGGCGCTATGAGGGTGTGGATGAGCGAGTAGCTCAGAATTTAGTGGATGAAGAAATTTCTGTTGGTGATTATGTTTTGACTGGTGGAGAAATTCCGGCGATGATAGTAGTCGACAGTATTTCTAGATTACTTTCGGGAGTTTTAGGAAACAGTGAGAGCGCAAAGGACGAATCACATAGTAGCGAAGGTTATTTGGAATATCCACAATATACTAAGCCAGAGGTTTTTTCTGTTTCCAAAAAAAAATGGAAAGTGCCAACAGTTTTATTGTCAGGTAATCATAAAAAAATAGCAGAATGGAGAAAAGAAAAATCGACCTGTCTCATCGGCAGGCAGGAAACCAAATAGATTCAAAATTATTGTCAACTATTTTAATCTTGATTGTTTTTGGCTTGGTCATGATTGCTTCGGCTGGAATTTCCTATTCTAGGGCGCGTTTTGGTGATCCATATTATTTTTTCAAACATCAATTGATTTATGGCGTACTACCAGGGATAGTGGCATTATATGTTATGCAAAAAATAAATTATAAATTTTGGAAAAAAATCTCATTGCCATTTTTTGTTGTAAGTATAATTTGTTTGATTTTAGTTTTTGTGCCAGGTTTTGGATCAAAGATATATGGAGCTAGTCGTTGGCTTCAGTTGGGATCATTTTCTTTTCAACCTTCAGAAATGTTGAAACTTTCAATTATTATTTATCTCTCAGCATGGCTCGAAAGTCGGTCGGACAGAGTGAAGGATTTTTATGAAGGGCTAGTGCCGTTTCTTATTGTGATTGGCGCGGTGAGTTTCTTGCTCATTAAACAACCAGATGTTGGAACGCTGGGCGTGACAATACTCATTTCAATCTCAATTTTTTTTGTTTCTGGCGCCAAAATTTCACACATGTTTTTTATGGGAATATCTGGACTTATGGCGCTTGGGATAATTATTAAGATGGAAGCATATCGCATGAATCGATTGTTAGTTTTTCTTCATCCAGAATTAGACCCGCGGGGAGTAGGCTATCAGATAAACCAAGCGCTTTTAGCAATTGGAACGGGCGGAGTTTTGGGAGTGGGACTTGGAAAAAGTATGCAAAAATTCAATTATTTGCCAGAACCGGTGGGAGATTCTATTTTTGCTATAATAGGAGAGGAGCTCGGACTCCTAGGTGCAGTTTTTCTCATTTCCCTTTTTATCTATCTAATGATACGAATTTTGAAAATTGCTAATAATGCTCCAGATGATTTTGGTAAATTTATGGCAGTGGGGATTGTTTCGTGGATAGTTTTCCAAGCCTTCATAAATATCGGCGCAATTTCTGGACTCATTCCGCTTACGGGAATTCCTTTGCCCTTCATCAGTTATGGTGGAACATCGATTATGTTTCTAATGTCAGCTACGGGGATAGTTTTAAATATTTCTAAGCATTGTAATAATAGTTAAAAATAACAGAAGGCAAAAAGTTGTACGAAAAAATCGTACAACTGAAATTAAAAAAATAATTTTCTAAAACAATTTTATGCCGGAAAAATTTAATTTCAATCAGTTGGATTTGTCAAAAGAAGATGATCAAAAAAAATATGATCAGGAGTTTGATAAATTGCCAAAAGATGAGCAAAAGGAAATTGTTGGAGAGGCTCAGGAAGAGGCGGAATGGATAAATAAATTAATTGAAACAGGCAGAGCAAAAGATTATGATGAAGCAGATAAATTAATCAAAGATATTAACAGAGCATTCATGTTACTTTCTAGAGGACTTGTGTCATTTAGCATTGAGAGATATTTAGAGTCACCGGAATTAATACCAAGTCAATATAATCACAGCATTGAAAGTCTGGAATTTCGAACAATGATAAAAAAGATGCTTTCTTCAAAACTAACTGAAAAAGGAGTAGATGTATTTATTGAAGTAATAAAAAGAGGGGGTTCTTTATTAAGAATAAGTCAGGAAGAAATTCGTGAAGTAGCTGAACCCATATTTAAGGAATATTTTTTGGCAGGTAAATTTTTTGAAGCAGAGAAATTAAAAAGTAAGGCGAATTTAATAATAAGCGAGGAAATACTTAATAGCGAAGAAGTGCAAGGCATCATTAGAAAGGAATTTTTAAATAAACTTATAGAATTAAAAAATAAAAGCAAGGAAACCAATGGGTNNTTATTGAAAGGATTAGATTTCACAATTTCGGGCGTTAAACTAAATATTGAAACTCTTAAAAGTGAGCAAATACAGTCATTTGTAAAAGGGTGGATAATTGAACTTCTTTCATGTAAGGACATTGATTTTAATAGTATTCACGCGATTATCAATTCTTCAATGAAACCAACCGAACGAACACTTTCAGATAATGAGATCCAAGAAAAATTATCTGCTTATTCTTCGCGTAAAGGAGCACATAACCTACTCTATCTTATTAAGAAAACTGGATTAGAATTAAGTCAAGAAGGTTTTGAACAGATCATTATAAGTCAGATATCTAACGGTTCTATTAAAGATTTTATTGAAATAATTAATTTGGATTTCAAGCCAAGCACTGAATTTTCAAAAAGCATAGAATTGAAAAATGCTTTGAGCAATGCATTTCCTCAAGGAATAAGCCTGAATGATTTAATTGAGTTAAATCAAGTTAATCGAGTAGGAGATAATATCTTATCTATTTATAAATTAAAAAGTTTTAATTATCCTAATCAGATAAAGTCTATTTTAAAAGCTCAGGGAGATACGTCATATTTATATTTTGAATCAATAAAAGGAATAAAAGATTATACAAATTTAACGGTAGAAGATATTGAATACATTACTCTTGTTGGCAAAAAATACGGAACGCAAGCTAGAAACATTTTGGAAAATATTTTGTCAAAAGTTGGGGCAGGAAATATTGGACAGGAAAAAGAAATTATTGAAGAATATCTTTCGGAAATCGGGATTGCACATTTTGATATTTATTCTCAATACAATAAAGCTAAAACAGAAAACAACCCAGAGGAATTGGAAAAAATGAAAGAAAAAATTGGTAAGATGCAAGATGGAATATACAAAGAAAAAATGGAAGAAAAAGATTTTGAGGATAGTTTGTATCCCGCAATTTCATATCACACTTTTCCGCCGGCAATTGGACTAACGCAAGATCAATACAATCAACTTAATAAAACCAGACCAGACAGGAGAAATGATGTGCCAGAAAGTTTGGATGAGTTGCAATATCAAAAAATTGAAGTTTCTACTGGGAAATATAATCTAGGCGAAGGGGAAGAATTGGATTTGAAAGAATGGACAGCGTTAGGAAAAGCAATCAAGAAAGTAAATGCTGAATTTGAAAAAGAAGGTAAACTAAATTTAGATGAATCAGAAATTGCCGAAAAATTAATAGAAATGTATAAGAAGAAAAGTTCCGAAAAAGGCGAGGATCAGGAATATCTATTTGAAAGTATGTATCGCTATCATCTGGCGCATAATGGCGGAAAACTTGAAAGCGGATTTGAAATTAGCATTGAAGGCTTGATGCAATATAAAGAATTCATAGGCGACAGAATCAAAAATGATCTAATTAAAGATTGCTTGGCGAAGTGGCGAGAAACGCATGAAAAAGAATTTGAAGAACTGAAAAATGATACGATGAATAGATTGAGAAATAGTCAATCTCAAAATTTTGCTAAGGTGAGTAATATGCTCGGGGCTATTAGCAAGCAAAATGATCCAGTTAAAAAAGAAAAAACTATCAGTAATTTAGATGAATTTTTGAAAAACTTTGGGATGAGTTATGAAATGATTAAAGGTAAAGATATTGATGAGATTAAATTAAACTTGGAAACTGTAGTTGTTGAATACGAAGGCGATTTAACTGAAGAAAACTATCAAAGCGAGGAATACTATAATTCCGAAGCTTTTTTGAAATCTTATGATGAATTTTTAGCTAAGCATGACAGCGATCAGTTAGTCTATCAAAAAATTGGTTCTGATTTGATTGCTGGAATTAATAAGAAAATGAGAAAAGAGGTGGATAAATTCAAATTCGAAGATCAAGCAGGACAAGCGGAAAAAAGAGAATTGGAATTTGTCATTTCCAAGAAAAAAGAACACGGAGTGGCTGGATTTAATATGGGGGTTTGTGTGGCACCCGATGAAAAACTTTGGAATGATCCGCAATTTATGAATTGCATAATATTTGATCCAAAACTCAAACAAGCCATGGGCGGAATGCATTTTTTGATTAGAGAAAATAATTTATGTTTACCGGGAATCAATCCATCATTGGATGTTTTAGGGCAAGTAAAAAACGAAGAATTGTTTGACAAAATGATGGAATATGCCAAAAAAATAAAAGAAAAAATGGGACTAGAAAAAATATTAATCCCAGAATCTTCAAGTATTCATTCCAACAGAACGCAAATTCAGGAAATAATCAGAAAAAAAGCATTTAAAAAATATAAATTACAAAAAGAAGTGGAGTTTTCGTACAGTCCGTACAAATATTCTTTTCAAGAGTGTTTTGAGGTATAATTAGGTAAATTAAATTAAAATAAAATATATGAAAATAGTTCTAACAAGTGGTGATTCAGGAGGGCACATAATTCCCCTAATCGCTGTGGCACGAAAAATAAAGGAAAAAGCTCTTGATACAGAGTTTATGTTTATTGGGCCTAATGGCAAATTAGAAAAAAAACTTATGGAGGCTGAAGGGATATCAATTAAGTCAGTTATGACCGGAAAATTGAGACGATATTTTTCACTGAAAAATTTTGTTGATGTTTTTAGAATTCCAATGGGAATTATTCAAGCTCTTTGGCATCTTCTTTGGTTTATGCCGGATGCGATTTTTTCTAAGGGTGGCTGTGCATCGCTTCCGGTTGTTATCGCTGGCTGGGTATATCGCATTCCAATTTTGATTCACGAGTCAGACGCTAAACCCGGGATGGCCAATTCACTTTTGGCAAAATTTTCGACAAGAGTGGCCGTTTCCTATCCAAGCGCAGAAAGCTATTTTCCGGCTGAGCAAGTAGTGATCACAGGAAGTCCACTGCGAGAAGATATCAATAAAGGCGACAAAGAAAATGCTAGAAAAATGTTTTCTCTTTTGGAATCAAAGAAAACTATTTTTGTTTGGGGTGGTTCACAAGGGGCTAAGCTGATTAACGACAAGATGTTGGAAGTATTGCCGGAGCTTCTCCGAAGTTATCAAGTTATTCATCAAACTGGTGAGAAGAATCTTGAAGAAGTGGTGAAAAGAGCCGGAGAGTTGGGAATAAAAAATGGACGCGAAGGTTATCACGCTTTGCCTTTCATCGGAGAAGAACTTAAGGATATTTTGGCAGTAACGGATTTGGTTATTTCTCGTGCTGGTAGTTCGTCGATTTCTGAAATTGCCGCTAACGGAAAACCAGCCATTATAATTCCTCTTGAAAATTCAGGAAACGATCATCAAAGAATGAATGCTTATTCAATTGCAAAAATTGGAGGGTGTATTGTTTTGGAAGAAGGTAATTTAGGCGAACATATGCTTTTAGGAAAAATTGATGAAATTATGAACAATGAGGAACTTCGAAATAAGCTAATAGAAAATATCAAAGCCTTCTATCACCCCGATGCCGCTTCGAGAATTGCAGAGGGGATAATTGGTATGATAAATAGCTAATAAGCGCAAATTTAAAAACGAATTAACGCGAATATTATGAATTTAGAGAAAATAAAAAAAGCTTATGTGATTGGGATCAAAGGATCGGGTGTAATTGCGGTGGTGGAATTTTTGCATTCATTGGGAATTGAAATTACAGGATCAGATACGGATGAAAAATTTTTCACTGATGAAATTTTGCAAAAACTTAATATCCCATATTTTGAAAAATTTGAAGCAAAAAACATTCCACCCGATGTTGATTTGGTGGTTTATTCCACGGCTTATAATGAAAATAATAATGTAGAATTTGGGGAAGCGAAAAAAAGAAATTTGGAGATGATTAGTTATCCGGAAATTTTAGGTGAACTTTTCAATGAGAAATATGGCATTGCGGTTTGTGGCACTCACGGAAAAACTACTACTTCAGCAATGTTAGCGTATGTGCTAAAAGAAATTGGCACTGATCCAAGCGCGATAATTGGTAGTAAGGTTGTTGACTGGGGAGGCAATGCCCTAATTGGCAAAGGAGAATTTTTTGTGGCAGAGACTGATGAATTTCAAAATAAATTAAGATTATATGATCCGAAAGCGGTGATTTTAACAAATTTGGATTTTGATCATCCGGATACCTTTCCAACATTTGCTGATTATAAAAAAGCTTTTGCTGATTTCGTGAAACGAATCCCTAAGATTGGATTTTTGGTAGTTTGGGGTGATAGCGTGGATACTTTGGAAGTTTCCAGAGAGGCCACTTGTCCGGTTTTGACTTATGGATTTGGTGAAGAATGTGAATATCGCATTATAAGCAAGGAGATACAAAAATTTGAAGTTGAATGTGACGGAAAAAGTTTAGGCGAATTTGAAATTAAATTAATCGGCAAGCATAATATCCTAAACGCCGGGGCGGTGATTGCAGTTTGCCATAAGTTAAATTTAGATTTGGAAAAAGTCAAAGAAGCACTCAAAATTTTTCAAGGTACCAAAAGAAGATTTGAATATATTGGAGAACGAAATGGAGCAATTCTTATCGATGATTATGGTCATCATCCCGAAGAACTCAAGGTGACATTGAAAGGCGCGCGAGAAATTTATCCCGAAAAAAATATTTGGGCGGTTTTTCATCCACATTCATATTCAAGAACAGAAGCGTTATTGCAAGAATTTTCACAATCATTTTCTGATGCTGACCGCGTGATTGTTTTAGATATTTATGGCTCAGCGCGGGAAAATGATGGAAAAGTAAACTCTGGCGATTTGGTAAAACTAATCAATAAATTCGATCGAGACAAGGCCGAGTATTTGAAAACAATCGATGACGCGGTAGAATTTTTGCAAGACAAAATTGGAGTGGACGATGTCGTCATCACCATCGGCGCCGGCAACGGTTGGGAAGTCGCCGAAAAATTGAAGGAGAAATAAAAATAAAATTTAAATGCGAAAAACCGAATTTACTAATGGCGAATATTACCACATATATAACCGCGGAGTTGATAAGCGAGAGGTATTTTTGGGTGAGAAAGATTATGAGAGATTTTTACTTTCGATGAAAGAATTTAACAGGATTGATGCAATTGGAAGTATATATGAAAAATATTTACTGGAGAAGAAGGGACTAAGTCCCCATAATGGGGACTTAGTCCCTACGATTTCCGATGCGTTGGTTCAGGTTGTGTGTTATTGTTTAAATCCAAATCACTATCATTTTATCTTAAAGCAATTGCAGGAAAATGGAATAAGTAAATTTATGCTTAAGGTCGGTTCTGGATATACAACTTATTTTAATAAAAAGCATTCTCGTTCCGGTTCACTTTTTCAAGGCCCTTTCAAATCCATCCATATCAATTCCAATGAATACCTTCTTTTACTTTCGGCTTATGTGAATGCTAATCACGAGATTCATGGGTTTTTGCAAAAAGATTGGCCATACTCGAGCCTTTTGGATTATACTGGGAAGAGGGATGGGAAATTGTGCAATAGAGAAATAATTTTGGGGCAGTTTGATAATAATTTTGGTGAATATGAAAAGTATATAAAAAATAATGCTGATTATTTTAGGGAGAAGAAAGAATTAGAAGAATATATTTTGGAATAAATTTATAAAAAGTAATAAAAATATGATTAACATTCAAAAAAACATTCCACTAGCGCCACTGACTACTTTCAAAATTGGTGGGCCGGCGAAACACTTCGTAGAAGTGAGCGCCGAGGAGGAGCTTCTTGAAGCTTTGCAATTTGCCAAAGAAAATAATTTGGAAATTTTTGTGCTAGGCGGAGGAAGCAATATTCTTGTTAGCGACGAAGGTTTTTCTGGACTAGTTATTCGCATGCTTAATACTTCCTACATAATACATAATACTTCTATAGAATGTGGAAGTGGTGTTTTATTGTCGCAAATCGTTAAAGAATCTGCAAAAAATGGTCTTTCAGGACTCGAGTGGGCATCGGGAATTCCCGGAACACTTGGTGGAGCGATTCGTGGAAACGCTGGGATACCGTTGGGTTGCATGGCGGATAGTGTAGAAAGCGTAAAAACTATTGTCATTGCGAGCGGAGCGAAGCAATCTCTTTCTAATAAAAATAGTACTAATTCTACGAGATCCTTCGCTAACGCTCAGGACGACATTCGTATTTTGGAATTCCAAAATAACGAATGTCGATTTTCTTATAGAAACAGTATTTTCAAAGAAAATAAGGATTTGATTATAATTTCAGTTGTTTTGAAATTAGAAAAGGGTGAACAAGAAGAAATTAACAAAAAAACCAAAGAGCTCATTGAGAACCGTTTGAAAGTTGTTCATCCCAATCCAAAAGAACCAAGTTCTGGCAGTTTTTTCAAGAACCCAAAAGTGAATAACCCAGAACTTATTGCTAATTTTGAAAAAGACACTGGCCAAAAGGCGATAGACGGAAAAATTCCAGCCGGTTGGCTAATTGATGAGGTGGGACTGCGCGGAAAAAAAATCGGCGGGGCGCAGGTGAGCGAAAAACATGCTAATTTTGTAGTAAATATAGGGAATGCTAAAGCGCAGGACATTGTGATGCTTTCTAGTCTTATCAAAATGAAAGTACGCGATGAGCTAGGCGTGCAATTGAGTGAAGAAATTCAATACGTGGGATTTTAATAATTAATTAATTCACCCTATGGAATAATTTGCTTTAAGCAAATTAATTTTGTAAACAAAATTTATTCCACAGGGTAAAAAAATATGCCAGAAAACAAAACGCTCAATCTCCGTTGGTTTTGCAAGAACATTGAATTAGATGATCGAACCAAGGACTATATTGTGAAAAGAATTCAGAAGATGGAAAAATTTTTGAAAAAAAGTTTGGAATATGAGGTGGAAGTTTCAATGGATAAAAAAGGAAAATTTTATGTAGAAGTTATGATTAAGACGCCATATAAACTATACCGAGCTACCGAAATTTCAGAGTCTGTGGAAGGTTCAACTGACATGATAATAGAAGATTTGCAAAAGCAGATTACTAAGGATAAAAACAAACTTAAAGATATTCGCGAACGCGGAGCTCGCTCGCTCAAAAAGAAGATAGTGATCAGCAAGGACGCTAGGTTCTAGAAGATATAAAAACTGTCATAATCAACAATGCTGTCATCCTGAACTTGCCTTGCCTCGCCGGCAGGCGGGTTTCAGGATCTACTATGGTGATGCTGAAATAAATTCAGCATGACAATATTTAAAAACCGCCACTAGCTTAAGTGGCATGTTTTATTTTTTCGTGGTATAATTATGGTATAAAAATATTTAAACTTAAACACTACCATTCGCCTATATATGGTAGTAAAAAATAAAAACATGAACAAAAGAATCTCAACAACTCTAGCTTTTAGTGTAATAATAATTCTGGCAATTTTGGTGGCTGGAATTTCTTTTTATCTGTGGAGAGGAATTAAGACTGAAAATAGTCCACTAGTCAATCTTCCCAAGAAAAATAAAATTATTGCTTGCACAATGGAGGCAAAGCTTTGTCCGGACGGATCGGCAGTTTCTCGAACCGCACCGAATTGTGAATTTGCGCCGTGCCCAGAAATTATTGGCATTGCCAACAAAATTATAATAACTTCGCTAAAGCCGAATGATGAAATAGTCAGTCCGGTTTTGATTTTGGGAAGTGCCGTCGGTGGTTGGTTTTTCGAAGGTGATTTTCCCGGCGAAGTTTATGATGATAATGGCAAAAAGTTAGGATCGCATTTTTGCTCATTTATTTCAAAATCAGAAGAAGATACTTGGATGACGGAAGACTTTGCGGATTTTAGATGCGAAATCAATTTTAGTGAGCCAAAAACGGAAAAAGGATATCTTCTTTTTAAAAAAGATAATCCATCTGATAGACGGGAGTTGGACGAGGAATTTAAGTTGCCAGTGAAATTTTCAGAAATTGTAAAAAATACCAATTTATTAGATTGGAGATCTTATAAAAACGAAAAACTTGGGTTTAGTTTAGGTTTTCTTGAATCTTGGAAAGGATATACGGCAACTGAAAGTAGTCAGCCTAGTGATCAAAGCGTTAGTTTTAGTTTCAATAATGGACATCAGCCTTTTTCCATAATGACTATTCGAGTTGTTTTAGAAAATGAGTGGAATAATATATCTAATAAATCAGCTTTAACAAAAATAACCCAGGACAACGGAAGGGTTTATTTTTGTGATGGTTGTTGTGAACAAAAAGGTGATACTGGTGGTGGCCAATTTGATCAATTTCAAAAAGATAGATGTGATGAGGCCGAAAAAATATTACAAACTTTTGAATTAATAGTCAATAAGTAAAATTAAAAATAAAACATGAACACACACATAAAAACTTGGGTTGGAACTTTAGTTATAATTATCATGGCCATTACGGCGGGAATATTTGTTTGGAAAGTTTATGAGATGAATAATGTTTCTGTCTCAGTACCACAAACAATTCAAACTCCAAAACCAAAAGTAAAAGAAAATAATGTTGGCATAGCTAATCCAGCCTCGGTTTTTTGTGGGGAGAATGGCGGAAAATTGGAGATTATCACAGCCGAAGATGGTGGTCAAAGTGGAATGTGCAAATTTTCTGACGGGTCGGAGTGTGAAGAATGGGCATTTCAAAGAGGGGAATGTAAAATGGGCGATAGTCAAAAACAAGTTGATACTTCTGATTGGCAGACTTATCGGAATGAAAAATATGGATATGAAATAAAATATCCCGGCAATATTATTTATTCCGATCAAGATGAACGCAAGAATATTGAAAATAATAGCGTACAACAACGCGTAGATTTTACAATAGATAAGGATTCAAAAATTATAACTTATATTTGGAATATAGATACAGCTCCAAAATTTGATTCATCGGATTTTAGTAATTATGAAAAATTACAAATAAATGAGAAGAAAGCTGTGAGTGGTAGGGATTTCGGTAGCGCTTATTTTTTAGAAACATATGTGTTTGGAGATAAATATACCTATCAAATAGAATATGATGGAAATGATAATGCAAATAATATTAAATTATATAATAATTTAATTATGACTTTTAGGGAAAACTAACTTTTGACTCTCGCCTCTTTTTTTGTTAGAATAAACAAGTTAAGTTTTATTCGTTTTTTGTTTTTTTGTCATTCCCGTGAAAACGGGAATCCAGTGAATAGTCTTTGTAAAATACTTAAGTTTTTGCAAATTATCAAAAATTCAAGACTAGATTCCCGCCTGCGCGGGAATGACAATGGGGCAAATTATTAAAATATAAAATGTCAATTATCAGCAAACTTTTTGGTTCGAATGAAAAAGAGGTCGCAAGGACTCGTCCGATTGTCGAAAAAATAAATTCTTTGGAAGCGGAAATTTCCAAATTGTCAGACGAAGAACTTCGCGCTAAAACTGAAGAATTTAAAAAACGCATAGGAGGAAAGGAAACGCTGGATGAAATTTTGCCAGAGGCTTTTGCTGTTGTGCGTGAAGCGGTCAAGAGAGTTGACAACAAGAGATTGTTTGATGTGCAGATGACAGGCGGGATAATTTTGCATCAAGGGAGAATTGCCGAAATGAAAACCGGAGAAGGAAAAACTCACACCGCGTTACTTCCAATGTATCTCAATGCTTTGACTGGCAAAGGAGTGCACATTGTCACAGTCAATGATTATCTGGCCAAACGCGATTGCAATTGGATGGGATCAATTTTGCATTTTCTGGGAATTTCCACGGCTTGCATTATTCACGACACATCGTACATTTATGAACCGAAAATAATTGATGCTAATGAAGTGAGCGTCGAAATGGAAAATTTGAAACAAGTGACTCGGCGCGAAGCGTATAACGCCGACATCACTTATGGAACAAACAATGAATTTGGTTTTGACTATTTGCGCGACAATATGGTGCAAGATGCTTCTCAAATGTCGCAGAGAGAACTAAATTTTGCCATTGTTGACGAAGTGGACTCAATTTTGATTGACGAAGCTAGAACCCCTCTCATCATAAGCGCGCTAGACTCAGAATCAACTAAGATGTATCAACAATTTGCTTCACTTGTTCCGCGTCTCAAAAAAGACGAAGATTTCGAGTTGGATGAAAAGATGAAAGCTATTTCGATAACGGACAGTGGAATTTCCAAGATTGAAAGTTGGCTCGGAGTGGAAAATATCTATGATGCGGGAAAAATAAATTATGTGCATCATTTGGAGCAAGCCTTGAAAGCGGAAATTATTTTTCAAAAGGATAGAGATTATGTTGTTAAAGACGGTGAAGTGATCATCGTGGATGATTTTACGGGGCGCATTATGCCTGGGC
>DCUU01000077.1 GCA_002328565.1 Candidatus Moranbacteria bacterium UBA2206 | reverse complement strand
GATACTTGGACAGCAGAATAGTTTTCAATCGTAAATAGGGGGAAATTACGATTGAAAACTATTCTGCCATACCGCTGTGCAAGTTTTTAATGTTCACTATACAACTATTATAGCAATAAAATAGACTAAAGTCAATGCGATAAATTGTAAAATATCTTATCTAAGCCAAAAAACAGAATTATTTAGCCTATAAAAACTATTTACATAAAAATCTAAAAAATCAAGCATTTTTTAAATGAATCTCTTTTTTGGGTATCTTTCTAAAGTTATCCACAGTTTATTCAGATAGTCGATCTAAACTGGAAAATAGGGTGGTTTTAGTGGTTCCGATAACTAATTTATTCCCAATAATTGCATAATCTATGGCATAATCATCAGCTGAGGTGATATTTACATAACGGACAGTATGATTTTTGTATACAGTAGAAGAAAAAGTGCTTGGAAAAGGTGTGGTTATTGTTGGATAAAGCGGGGATAGGCTAGTTGGAAGATTTTTTTCCTCTTTTGTGAGGGCAGTTTTTATTAAATTATCATTTAGCACTGATAAGAGCAACCCAAATCTGGTTTTATCACCGTAATTATAGATATAGAGGCTAAAATCTTGACCGATTTGAGCAGATATTTCTGAGGATAAATTTATTCCTAGTATTGAGGAGAAATCTTGAAAAGAGACGGGGGTATTTGTTTCATCGGTTATTAGAAATTCAAAAATTCCTATTTCATTAGTCGCCAAAACTTTGGTTTTATATCCATCTAGTGTTTGCTGGAGATTTTCAGTATTAGCTTGCGTCAAATTAATTTGCAAATAATTGGAATTTTGAGAGGAAAGAATCGGCAGCGGATCTGTTGTTTCTGGTGGCATTTCCTTTTTTGGTAAAGTTATTGGGGGCTCGTTAGTGGTAATGTTTTTTTCTAAGGGGGTTGATATGCGAGTCATCCAAAAATAATATCCGCCAGCGCTAGCAATTAGAATGATAAAAATCACAACTGCGATGGCAACTGCTTTGCCAATACCGTGATGTGGTTCGGCAATATTTTCTTTTGGAATTTCTTGAAAAGTTTTTTGAATAGGGGGTTGCGGAATTTTTGGCATTTCTTTTGGAGAGATATTTATTTTTTCTTCAACTCTCGGAACATTAATTGGTCTTGGCGCAGGCGCAGGAATTTCTCTTTGTGTTTCAACGGCTATTTTTTTTGGTAGTTCAATAGATTCATCAAAATAAAGGGGTTCATTTTTCGATTGAGCAATTTTAGGTGCATAATTAGCTGGCTTTTCTTGATTTTTTGGAGGTTCTGGACGAAAGAATGGCCCATTTTTTTCTGGAGAAACATTTTGTGGTTTTGCGTCGAATGAAAATGTTTTTTTAGGTTCAATATTTTCAATGGGAGTTTCTTTTTTGATTGAAGGATTTTGTAATTCCTTCAAATCTTCCTTCATAGTATGAATTGGAAAATCTTCCAATTTGAAATTGTCTTCGCTGAGATTTATTTTCTCTTCAGTCGTTAAATTTTTATTTTGCGGATCATTCGATCCTTTTGAATTTAGTCCAAACATTTTGTTTTTTTAAAATTGTCATCCTGAATTTATTTCAGGATCCTTTGATTTAATAATTGAGATGCTAAAAATTAATTTGGCATGACAAAACTTATTTATATTTTACAATAGATTTGAAAATTTGGGAAATGGAATTTTTAGCAAAATAAGAATGGCGGGTTATTTTTTAGCAACCTTCCAAAGAAAATTGAAATAATTCAAATAAGCTTGATAAAAATCATTGTTTTTTATTTCTATACAAAAAATATCACTACCATAAGAAATTAGATTGATAGAGTCATGCCAAATTGCAAAGGCGGTCGGTGAAATATAGCCTTCAGATAGAAAGCGATATTCTGAATTGGCTCGGTTTAGTGCTTGGGCGTCTCTTTTTTCAACATTACAAAAGATTATTTTAGTTTTTATATCCTTCTTTATTCTAGTTTTATTGCTTTTTTCGAAGGCATTGGATTTTTCCATAATATCTCTAAATTTAGTGCCCACCCCAGTTACAACCAAATATTCCGAATTTTTTGGTTGTAAATCGTCATTTCTTATGGTTAATTCTCGAAAAGCTTTTTCACCTTCATAAATTCGTATTTCCTGACCTTTCTTTTGTCCAGTTAATTTTTGATTTATTTCATGGATTAAGCCTTTAGCGATAAATTCCTGTTGGTGAATATTATCTAAAATATTTTTTGGATCAGCGATGCGATAATAAGCGCGGTTGTTCTTAGTAGTCGAAACTACCATTTTTTTATTTTCAAGTCCCTTGAGAGCATCATAAGCTACTTGTCGATGCATACTAATTTTTTTTATGATTGGCCCAACAGTATTTTCTCCTATTTCTAATAGGATGTTATATATTTTTATCTCATTAGGCGTTAATCCTAATTTTTGTAGCTCATTATTCATAGCATTAAAAAAGTCCTTATCTTTATTTTGTCAGTAAGTGACTGATAAACCCCACGCTATTGCTTATATTAGCCCTATTATATAGCAGTTTTTAGCTGATGTCAAGTATTGTCGTAAGTTAGGTGTTGACAAAATACTTATTTTCAGCTATGCTGGTTTGTCAGGATGAGGAATGGCCTCAGAAAAACAAACAGTAATGTTCCTTAAAAAGGAGAAATGATTATGAAAATTTATATTTTGAGAAGAGATAAATTTGAAAAATATTCAAAAGATTTTCGGAAAGAAGTTTGGAAATTTCTTTATTGGAAAATAGAAGATAGGGAGATAATTTTGGTTGCGTCAGGCATTACAAATCATCAAAACTTGGCCGAAGATGGAATGAAAGAGGGGCTTATTCCTGGGGATCCACGCTATCCGATAAGTTTCAATATTCCTATATCACCAAATGGTGCTGGTGCTATGAAAGATGGTGATATTGTGGATTGGAGTAGTTTGGGTTATAAGCTTCAAACTCCAACTAACCTTCAAAAAATAATTAGGGAAGCTCTTACGGAGGAATAGCTAACAACAACCAAAAAGCGGAGTGTGATTATTGCATCACCTCCGCTTTTTAAATTTTTCACTCAATTGTCATCCTGAACTTGTTTCAGGATCTAAAGATGGGATACTGAAACAAGTTCAGCATGACAGTTCTTAAGATTATTCCCTATTCACATTCTTCATAGTAAGACTAATCTTTCCTTGAGCGTCAATTTCTTTGACGCGTACCGGAACAATTTGTCCAACTTTCAAGTAGTCTTCTACGTTTTCTACACGTTTATCGGCAATTTCAGATACGTGGATTAGACCATCTTGTCCTGGGAGAAGTTCGACGAAAGCACCAAAAGCCATAATTTTCACTACTTTAGCTTGGAAAATTTCGCCGGCTTTGACTTCGCGGGTCAGGTTGTTGATCCATTCTTGGGCTTTTTCAGCGGATTGCTTGTCAACAGAAGTTATGAAAACTGAACCATCGTCTTCGATGTCGATTTCTACGCCAGTTTCGTCAATTATCTCGTTGATAATTTTTCCACCTGTGCCGATAACATTTCTAATTTTATCAGGATTGATATGCATAACGATAATGCGTGGAGCATATTGGGACATCTCTGGATTTGGAACAGCGATAGTAGCTGTGATTTTTTCCAAAATTTCTATGCGATTCTTTTGAGATTGAATGAGAACGGCCTCAAGCATTGGAATAGTCACGCCGTCTAGTTTCACATCCATTTGCAGAGCAGTTATTCCCTCGCTTGTTCCAGCTGCTTTGAAGTCCATGTCGCCGTAGTGATCTTCAAGTCCTTGGATGTCAGTTAGGACTTTGAATTTTTGATTATCCTTTTGATCAACGATAATTCCCATGGCAATTCCACTGACTGGGCGTTTGATTGGTACACCGGCGTTCATAAGAGAAAGAGTAGAACCGCAAGTAGAAGCCATCGAGGAAGATCCGTTTGAAGAAAGTGTTTCACTCATAAGCAAAATTGTGTAGGGAAATTCATCCTTAGAAGGTAAAACCGGCACGAGGGCTTTTTCGGCGAGTGCGCCGTGGCCAATTTCCCGTCGTCCTGGGCCTCGCATTGGTCGCACTTCTCCCACGCTGTATGGCGGAAAGTTATAATAATGAATGTATCTCTTTTTAGTATCTACTTCCATGGTGTCAATTATTTGTTCTGCTCCGGGAGCGCCAAGTGTCGTCACTGTGAGGGCTTGAGTTTCTCCACGAGTGAAAAGTCCGGTGCCATGAGTGCGTGGCAAAATTCCTACTTTGCATTCAATGTGGCGAATTTCATCAAGTTTTCTGCCATCTGGTCGCATTTCTTTTTCCAAGATATTTTGATGCACAATTTCATCGGACACTTCTTCAGAAACGATGTCAGCTATTTCTTTGAGTTTGTCAAAACTTTCTGGATAAGTTTCTTTGATGAAAGTAGAAATTTTTTCACCGATGGCTTTGGTTTTTTCTTCGATAACTTGTTTGTCTTTGTCATAAAGGGCTTCAGCTAGACCTTCTGACAAAAGCATTTCTTTGATTTTACTTTCAAATTCCTCTGTTCCTTTGACGAGTGCTGGCTCAGACTTTTCTTTTCCAATTTCTTTTTGAATTTGTCCAACAAATTCTGAGATTTTTCCAATTGCTTCATGGGCAAATTTGATAGCTTCAATCATTTCACTTTCTGGCACTTCTTTGGAAGCACATTCAATCATATTGATTTTGTCTTGTGTTCCGCTGACGAGAAGATCAAGTGAGCCGTCGGTTAATTCTCCGTTTATTGGGTTCAAAATTAGTTCTTCTCCAACTTTTCCTACGCGAACAGCTGACACCGGTCCATTCCAAGGAATGTTGGAAATGGAAAGAGCGGCGCTGGCAGCGATAATTGCAACTACATCCGGATCATTTTCACCGTCATATGACAAAACAGTACAAACTACTTGTACATCATTTCTCATTCGAGAG
The DNA here is from genome assembly GCA_002328565.1 of Candidatus Moranbacteria bacterium UBA2206. Lineage (GTDB taxonomy): Bacteria > Patescibacteriota > Minisyncoccia > Moranbacterales > UBA2206 > UBA2206. Next base: position 7,864 of record DCUU01000077.1, on the reverse strand, counting down.
TTGAAAAGTGGGCGGATGGTTCGATCAACTGCGCGACCGGATAAAATTGCGTCGTCACTTGGTCGGCCTTCTCGTTTGATGAATCTTGAACCTTTGATTTTTCCCGCGGCATAGTATCTTTCTTCAAAATCCACCATCAAGGGAAAATATCCACTGATGCGTGAGGCAGATTTACTCATTACAGCCGTGGCAAGCACTACTGTGTCGCCATAACGAGCCGTCACAGCGCCGTTGGCTTGACCGGCCAAAAGACCGGTTTCGATTTCCAAAATCCGTCCCCCAACTTGGAGGGACCATTTTTTTTGTTCCATTGCATATTAGCCTTACGCTAATGACAAAAAAAGTCAAAAGTCAAAAGTCAAAAGTCAAAACTACAATTCAAAATTCAAAATGGTAAAATTCTAAATTGTGGCTTTGTTCTTTGAAGATTCTTGACCTGAGTCTATCTTTGCATTATTAAAGGCTTTATTTATTATTAAAATTACTCTATTTAGTAGTTGAATCCTAGCTTATTTTCAGGGTTTTGTCAATTTTTTAGGAAATAAAAGAACGGAGTGTTAGTCCGTTCCTACAGAATGCGTTTTCTTTTATGATTTAAATAAGTTTCTTATTGCATTTTCAATTCCTTTATTTATTGCTTCCATCCTAAGGGTGAATCTTTGCAAGGCGTTTGTTGGATAATTTTTTGTTTCATTTGTTTTTAATGCTGATGTTTCAGTGGTTGATTCTTGCGAAGTGTTTATTGTGGAGATATTTTCGCGTATAGTAGCCATTTTTACAGCATCTTCTTTGATAATATTTTCTGCTTCCATTGTATCATACTCATTGCTTTCTGTTTCCCCCATTTCTTTTTTAGGTAAAATCTCTACGTTTTTTTTAAGTTCGGCTTCAGAAGCTTGCTTTTTAGGTTGTTCAGTTCCCGTTTCCATAATTTTATTTTAAATTAATTAAACTTTATATCAAAAACTTCTTCTTATTCTCGCTCAAGTTGATGAAATCATCGAGTTCTTCGACTAGTTTTCCACTGGTGGACTCAGAGAAGGCGATGCCTTCGACGCGACAGCCGGTAGTGGATTGAATATATTTGACAAGTGGAATGTAATCTCCGTCACCAGAGACTAACACAATTACATCCAAGCTTTTGGACATTTTAATGGCATCAATAGCAATGCCCACATCCCAGTCGCCTTTCTTGGCACCACCGGGAAAGATTTGGAGATCCTTGGTTTTGACTTCGTAGCCAACCTTTTCCAAAGCTTCAAAGAATTTTTCTTCTTGACCTTCCAGGGTTTTGATTCCATAGGCAATAGCGCGGATGAGTTTCCTGTCTCCGACGGCATCTTTTAGGATTTGTCCAAAGCTAACTTTCTTTTTGTGCAAAACTTTGGCGCTATAATAGAGATTTTGAATGTCCACCAAGACACCCACACGTTGTTCCTTATATATGGACATAAAGTATTAACCTTTAAGATCTAATTTTTTGATCAAAGTTTTGTAGACTTTTTCGTTGGTTTTTTGTAAGTATCCCATTAGTTTCTTTCTTTTGGAAACCATCTTAAGAAGTCCTCGGCGAGAATGAAAGTCCTTAGCATTCTTTTTGAGATGAGTAGTGAGCTTTTTGATTTGTTCTGAGAAAAGGGCGATTTGGTATTCCGGAGAACCCGTGTCCTTTTCGTGGCGAGCCACTTCTTTAGTTACCCTCTGCTTTTGCTTGGCGTTTAGAGCCATAGTTTTTTCGGCCAAACACTCGTTGCGAGAACTTCCCCCTCGGAAAACCAGTGTCGGCTAGTTAGAATTATTATAAACTAACATTACAACATAATTGAAAGTTTAGCAAGTTTTTGGCTCTATAGGAAGTAGTGTGGTAAAATGAGATTATTATGCATGAAATATTGGAAAAACTTAATGCTCCGCAAAGGGAGGCGGTGACGACTACGGAAGGGCCGGTGCTCATTATAGCGGGAGCGGGGTCAGGGAAAACACGGGCACTTACTCATCGAGTAGCGTATTTAATTTGCGAAAAAAAGATTAATTCAAGAAGAATTTTGGCGGTGACTTTTACTAATAAAGCTGCGGGAGAGATGAAAGAGCGAATCGCTTCGCTATTAAGTAATGCGCGTGGAGGTTCGACCTCCATTATGGAGGTCGAACCTCCTGAAATCTATGAAATGCCGACGGTTGGCACTTTTCATTCGATTTGTGTGAGGATTTTGCGTCATGAGATTGAGAAGGTGGGATATAAGAGTTCGTTTAACATCTTTGATGATCAGGACCAGTTGGCTCTCATGAAAAAAGTGATGAAAGAAATGGAGATTAACACCGATCAATTCAAACCGAAAGCAATACTAGGCGCAATTTCCAACGCGAAAAATGAACTCAAGAGTGCGGAGGAATTTTTGGCAGGAGTGGGCGGATATTTTGAAGAAATGGTGGCTAAAATTTATCTAAACTATCAAAAAAAATTGAAAGATCAAGGCGCTTTGGATTTTGATGATATCTTGATGATTACAGTTAAAATTTTTCAGCAATTTCCGGAAATCCTGGAAAAGTATCAGAATTTTTTTGAGTATATTATGGTGGACGAATATCAAGACACTAACCGCGCTCAATATTTGTTGGTGAAATTGTTGTCGCAGAAATATAAAAATTTGTGCGTAGTGGGTGATGATTGGCAAGGAATATATTCTTGGCGAGGAGCTAACATTCAAAATATTTTGGATTTTGAAAAAGATTATCCCGAGGCGCGGGTCATCAAGTTGGAACAAAATTATCGCTCGACGCAAAATATTTTAGACGCGGCTTATGGTGTGATTTCAAAAAACATTAATCGCAAAGACAAAAAAATTTGGACGGATAACCAGAGCGGACATTTGCTGTCTAGCTTTGAAGCAGAGGATGAAAAAGAAGAAGCTCAGTTTATTGTGGAGGAGATAAAGAAGTTATGCGGTAATAGGATGGGGTCCTTCGCTTCCTTGCCTCATCGGCAGGCAAGCGCTCAGGACGGAAAACTAAAGTTTTCCGATTTTGTAGTGCTCTATCGAACCAACGCGCAGTCTCGAATGATTGAAGAAGCGATGCTCCGAAACTCAATTCCGTACCGAATTATTGGCGGAGTAAAATTCTATCAAAGAAAAGAAATCAAAGATATGATTGCGTATCTGCGAGTGATTAATAATTTCAATGATGAAACTTCGCTGGAGCGAATAATCAATGAACCAAGACGCGGGATTGGTGAAGTCACATTGAATAAATGGATAAAAATAGCTCATTTAGATGAAAATAATTTAATAGATGTAGGAATTAAAATTAAACAATCGCAAGATACAAGTTACAAGATACAAGATACAAAGCTGGATGCAATTATAAAATTCTCAGAATTTATAAAACGAATGTCAGAGCTCAAGGAAAAATTGTCCCTCACAGATTTTATCCAAAAAATTTATAGCGAATCGGGATATGAAAGATTTTTGATGGATGGCACAGAGGAAGGAGAAATGCGAAATGAAAATGTTAGGGAGCTTCTCACGGTAGCTAAAAAATATGAGGAGTATGAACCGGCGGAAGGCTTGAAATTATTTTTAGAAGAAGTAGCTTTAGTTTCTGACACAGACAATATTGATCAGGCAAAGGATGCGGTGCATCTTATGACGCTCCATAGCGCTAAAGGATTGGAATTTAAAATTGTGTTTATTGCTGGGCTCGAAGAAGGAATTTTGCCACATTCCAGAAGTATGTTGAGTGACAGTGAAATGGAAGAAGAAAGACGACTTATGTATGTGGGAATCACGCGCGCCATGGAAAAAGTCTATTTGCTTTTTACTCGTATGCGAAATATTTTTGGTTCTACGCAGATCAATGCTTCTTCGCGATTTTTGGAGGATGTGCCGGAGCATCTGCTTGAATCATATAACATGAAACATGAAACATATAACAAAAAACAAAGCGATAAGGTTAAGCAATGTTCAGAGAAAAATGCTTCATGCTTCATGCTTCATGCTTTAAGGATGGTGATCGGGTACGACATGAGGTTTTTGGGGATGGCTTGATTGTCGCTAGCGCGGGTGACATAATAACGGTGGCTTTTTCCAAGGCCGGTCTCAAAAAACTTTCTATTTCTATTGCTCAGTTGGAAAAAATAAAATAAAAAACTGCCGAATCAATATATTCATTCGAGCAGTTTTTTTTATAGCTTTTCAAAATTTTTTTGAGAAGCTATTTTTGTTTGGTTCCGGATATAATATATCCGGATCCGATGGGTTGTAAAAACTTCGCGGATGATGTATTTCCGCTTCACCGATCACCCTGAGGTGATCGGCAAATCTTATCCTACGAACTTCTCCCTTAGGATCAAGAGGGATCCCGTAGGTATTTGCACGTAATATTGAAAAATAACCAAAGCGACTCATGGGTCACCTCCTTTTTGCGCGTGATTAATATATAAATCCCTTAATAACCCTAGACTTTGAATCCAAAGTTCTAGAACTTTTCTTGGCGAATTTAACATAATTCATTTCGGAAACAGTAATAGTGCTACCAGAAACTTTTTCTACGATAGCCACATGTCCCCACCAAGATTCAGATGAAACCATAATAGCTCCGACTCGCGGAGTTCTTCCTGTAGAATAACCCGCGGCCTTGGCATGATAGAGCCAAGTACCAGCATTTCCGCCCCAAGGCACATATCTTTTTTGCGCGACATACCAAGTACAATAGCCATAAGGGAATCGATGTCCTGTTCCAGCTTTGCCATCAAGTTTCTTTCCGGCAGAAAATGATTCATAGGGACGCTCAGCAATATTAAGCGGACTGGAAACGGAAGGCGCGGGACGCGGAACTTCTTTTTGCCCGTCAGGAATAGTAATTTCTTGGCCGACTTCCAAATCTCCATTGGCCGGCAGATTGTTAAAAGCGATAATCTTATTTTTATCCGCTTTATATTTAGAAGCGATATTATCAATCGTTTCTCCGCTTTTAACTTTATGATTAAGACCAGATACTGGCAGGATAAAAATTTTGTCACCGGGCTTGATTGAATCTACATTATCCAGCTCATTGGACCATAAAATGGTGTTGATAGAAATGTGATTAGCTGAGGCAATAGCGCCAACAGTATCGCCTTCTTTGACTTCATAGATAATAACACCTCCATCTTCCTCGGGATCTTTCTTTATGGGGCTATTTCCGGCAACTAGCGCTTGCCCTTGAATTATCATCGATTCATCCTCGCGCTCTAGGCGGGCATTTTTTGGGTTGGGTAATGTTTTCGCTTTGGACAAGCCAGCCAGGGTGGCGCTGTTTTTTCCGGCAGTTTTCAAAAACATAGTGTCTTTCAGTGGGTTCTCATAGTTTTCATTTTCGCCAAAATAGCCAAACAAAAAACCACTGGACTCGCGTCCTGCGGCTAGATTAGTAGCCGAAACCAAGAAAGCACTCGAAACGACAACGGCAAAAGCGGAATAATTTCGAAATAGGTGCAGGATTTTTATAGTTCGACGTTCTTTAATGAAAGTCGCAACAACCTTTTGTTTGATATGAACTTGGTTTCTTATAAGTTGTAGATTCTCTCGAATAGGAAGTTTTTTTACGCTAGCTATTAGTTTACTAATAGGGTTGGTCTTTCTTGTGGTTTTGATTAGAAAAAGCCTTTTAAAAGGCATTTTTTTCTTCTAAAACCCTAATATTTACTTCTAAGACAGTATAGCTCTCGAGAGGCTTTTTGTCAAATGAAAATTGTAAGGTATAATGAAATTAATTAATGTCGCATAATATGAATATTAGAGATTATAAAACTCAATTTTTGGAATATCTGGAAGTGGAAAAACAGCGTTCACCTAAAACGATTGAGAATTATGATCGCTATTTGGAAAAATTTTTAGTTTGGGCAAAAATTAGTGATCCTAAGGATATAAATGATGACTTAATTCGAAATTTTCGTCTCTATCTTAATCGATTTGTTAGTGAAAAAGGCCAAAATATCAAGAAAATTACGCAAAATTACTACATTATCGCTATTCGATGTTTTTTGAAGTATCTGGCTAAGAGAGATGTTAAAACTTTGCAGGCAGAAAAAGTAGAAATTGGGAAAACGCCTGAGCGAGAGGTGGATTTTTTAGAAAATACGGAGGTAGAAAGGATTTTGGACTCAGCTGGCGGGGTGAGCTTTAAATCTCTACGTGATCGGGCGATTATGGAACTGCTTTTCTCAGCCGGACTGCGAGTTTCTGAGCTTACTAGCATTAATCGGGATAAGTTAAATCTAAAAAGTGGAGAATTGAGCGTGCGAGGCAAAGGTAACAAGATTAGAGTAGTTTTTATTTCAGATACAGCTTCCGCGTCTCTTCGAGAATATCTCAAAAAAAGGGAAGATATTGATCCGGCACTGTTTGTGCGGGACGTGAAAGGCTTGGCGAAATTTAAGAAGAAGAATAAAAATGTAGAGACGCCCCGTCGGGGCGTCTCTACCAAGGACGATGACGACCTTCGCCTTACCCCCCGTTCTATTCAGCGAATTGTCAAATATTATGCTCTAAAAGCTGGAATCGTGAAGGATGTTCATCCGCATACTCTGCGTCATTCTTTTGCCACGGATCTTTTGATGAATGGGGCGGATATTCGTTCTGTTCAGGCGATGCTTGGCCACGCTTCAATCAATACTACTCAAATTTATACCCATGTCACCAACCCCCATCTCAAAGAGGTACATCAGGCTTTTCATGCCAGAAGAAGGAAAAAAGATTGACCAATCTGCTTTTTTGAAATAGTATTAGAGATGTTAGTTTTCTCATCTAATATTGGGTGTATAGCTCAGTTGGCTAGAGCGTTTCCTTGACATGGAAAAGGTCTCCCGTTCGAGTCGGGATATACCCACGTAAAATTTGGGACTGTAGCTCAGCGGTCAGAGCGGACGACTCATAATCGTTTGGTCGCTGGTTCAAATCCAGCCAGTCCCACATAATATTTTGCAGGCGTAGCAGTATTGCGCGACTCATAATCGCTTGGTCGTCCCGCCAAGGCGGGACTGGTCCCACAAAAAAAACCGCCCCGATTGAATCAGGGCGGTTTTAGATTTCTGGAATAATATAATTTTGTCATGCTGAACTTGTTTCAGCATCTTAATCGTTAGAGATCCTGAAACCTGCCTGCCGGTAGGCACGGCGAGTTCAGGATGGCAATCGAAAATTAATTCTCCTTTCTCGCTTCAATCGCTGCCATTGGCTCTATGACGGGTTCAGTTTTAGTTTCGACTTCGGTGACAATCTCGGGAATTTTAGGTGAGGCGATTTCGTGGAAGAAAAGAATCCAGATAGCTTGAGAAAAAACTTCATATATACTTTTGACAAAAATGGCATAAAGAAAAAAGATGACCAATCCAATTACACTGATAATAATAGCGGTAATTTTCCCCAAGGCAAGGTAGCCAATAGTACCAAGGATAAGAAAAATAAGAAGTAAAAATGGCACAAGAGCTAAGATAATAAGCATGAGAACAATCCCGAGTGGGATAAAAATTAAACTTAAGATAATGCTCGCCCAGAAGTTTTTGGCAAAAAGATTATAAGCATTTTCAACAGCTGGCCAAAAATGAAGCTTTCCAAGGACGGAATAAAGATAGCTATAAGTTTTGAGATAGCTTGTCAAAATTGCGATTGGGATGAAAATTAAAATTGCCAGAAAAGTTAAAATTCCACCGATGATATAATTTTTATTGAGAAGTAAGATCGCTACTGGTGCGACAAGGATAAGTAGTGTGAAAAAAATAAATAAACCCAATGAAAAATCGATAATAAATATTTTCCAGAAATTTTTCTTGCCGTCTTTCCATCCGGATTTAAAATCGGGAACTTGTCCTTTAATATTTTTTTCA
>DCUU01000047.1 GCA_002328565.1 Candidatus Moranbacteria bacterium UBA2206 | reverse complement strand
TTCCGGAAATTCAATTTCATGAATCGGACAAGCTAGATTTTGATTGAAAACCATTTCTTGAAATTTAGAGAGGTTCGACCTCTTTTGGTCGTTTTGGTCGAGAGAGGTCGAACCTCTTTTTTGTTTTGTAATTTGGGATTTTATCTTTACCAGTCCTTCCGACAATTTCAATGCTTTTTCCACACCTTCAAAAATTCGCGAGATATTCTTATCAGTAATTTCCACTTCGTCTACTAGAATATCAATACTATGTTTTTTGTATCGCTCAAGTTTTATTTGCTCTTTTATTTTCGCACTGAGTTCAATTTTTTTTCCGTTAACATAGACGAAAGAATATCCACGTCGAAACATCTCCGCAAGCATTGTGCTATATTCTCCTTTTCTTTGCCTGACAACCGGCGAAAGAATTTCTATCTTGTATGGTAGAGACGAGGCATGCCTCGTCTCTACATTGCCACAAATATCCAAAATCCTATCCACAATTTCATCGGTGGAAAGTTTCGCAATTTCCTGTCCGCACTCTGGGCAATGTGGGATTCCAATTTTGGCATAAAGTAACCTAAGATAATCCTGAATTTCTGTCACAGTTCCAACGGTTGAACGCGGATTATGCGAGGCTGCTTTCTGATCAATTGAAATAGCCGGGGAAAGGCCTTCGATATAATCCACATCCGGTTTATCCATTTGACCCAAAAATTGCCGAGCATATGAAGACAGGCTTTCCAAATAGCGTCTTTGACCTTCCGCAAAAATTGTGTCAAAAGCCAGCGTGCTTTTGCCAGAACCACTAATGCCTGTAAAAACTATAAACTTGTTTCTCGGCAAGTTTAAGTTTATATTTTTCAGATTGTGTTCGCGCGCCCCGCGAATAATTATTTCGTCCTTCATAATTTTTTCGTATTTCGCTTATTTCGTATTTCGTAAAACTAAAAAACTTCCCCTTTTGAGGTACTTAGTATTAATTTTTATCTTTCAATCATATTACACTTTAGCGCGAATTTTTATTCTAATCAAGCACTACAAACTAACGTACTTTACCGGCAAAACTTTTTTGAAAATTCCGGCAATTAGGATTGAATCGGATGAGTGAATGAAAATTGGTTGATGAATTGTGTTAGTAGATTTTGGGAAAAGTCCAATGATGTCTGAACTGACTTTTTTGTACCGTTTGATAGTCGCCATCCCATTTATCACCGCTACCACAATTTTCCCTTCAAGATCCTCTCCGCTAGAATATTCATATTTTTCAAAAATAGCATAATCCCCGTCATTGATTCCGTCTTTGTCCATTGAATCCCCCAGAGTCTTGACTGCAAAAAGTTGAGCACTGTCCGCTCCGCGAAAAAGCGCTTTAGAAATTTGCAAAAAGCCATCCACATTATCCTGAGCATAGGCCAAAGCTTCACCACAAGAAGCCAAACCATACACTGGAATGGAAAAAATATTTTTGAGATTAGCAAAACTTTCATTTTCCACTAAATATACTTTTCGATCCTTGTCTCTTTTGATCAAATCTTTTTTCTCCAAAGCTTCTATCACTTGCATCACCGATTTCAAGCTGTCTCGTACACCTTGCGCTTCCAGATATTTATGCAATTTATAGCTAGTTGGATTCTCCCCGCGCTGAGAAATTAATTCGCGAATGTTTTCCAAAATACTTTGTTGCTTGGCTGTGAGTGTTGGCATAAAATTATGTGATGCTAATCAACTAATAAACGCTAATCCGCTAATTGCTAATCATTAATATCATTCGCAATTCGCATCATTCGCATATATTCGTAGATTCGCATCGCTTTATTAATTACAGTGATATTCTAGCACTTCTCAAATATCACTGCAAGCCCCCCCCTGTGGATAACTTTACCCTGTTGAATAATTTTGCTTTAGCAAAATAAAAAATGTACTCATTTTTTATTCAACAGGGTGAACCTTCACAAAAAAAATCCCTCAACTTGAGGGATTTTTAAGCTTTATACTTTACCCTGTTGAATAATTTTGCTTTAGCAAAATAAAAAATGTAATCATTTTTTATTCAACAGGGTGAACTTTATACTTTCTACTTAATTACAGCTTCCACCTTGTGTTGTAGCCGTACTAGTACCAAGAACTTTAGCACATTCAGCCGGCGCGGTGTTGAAAGCTGAGCAAATAGCTTGTTTATAACTTTCTGAATCAGCATATTTATAAACCGCCTTAGTTGAAACACCATTAATCAACATTGTTGGTGAACCACTAGCCTGCGCATCAGTAGAGATTTTTTCGTCCGCTTTCATAAGAGCAGATCCTTCTGATTTTACACAAGCAGCAATCTTAGCTGAATTTAGTCCAACGCTTTTTATCCCTGCTTCCCAACAGGCTCCGTCTGATCCGCAATTTTTGTTAACATAAGCTACAAAATTCATCCATTTGTCTTTGCCAAAATATTTAAGCACACAAGCCTCTCTTTCATTTTGTGCCACTTCTGGTTCGCCGTGCAAAGAATTGATTGTGTCTCCATTAGAACTTACGATATAGCGAAAATTAAAATCCACTTTATTTTTCAAAAGTTCATAAACTGGTTTCATTGTGTCTTCGGCTTTGTTGCCATAAGGGCAAAAACTCATTACAAACAAATCAACTTTTGGCTTGTCTGATTTAGGAGCTTCCTTTTCTGCCTCAGCTTCTTTTTTCTTGCTCTCTTCGATTTGCTTTTTTGTTTCCTCTATATCCATCGGGGCGCTTGGAAAGAATTTTTTTCCATCCAATGAAAGATAGGAATCAATTTCTTGCGCTTGATCTCCCTCACCAATTTTTACTTTCACCTTAAACATTCCATTTTCTTTGACTACCTCTGCTATTTCTGCTTTCGTTCCTTCTTGCATCAAATTGTTGTTGATAAAATCTTCTACTTGCACTTTGGCGGATTTTTGGGTCAAATTATTTTTCTTCCACACTTTTTCATAATATCCCACTCCTACAATAAGAATAATCAAAACAATTACCCCTATTATTTGCGGTAAAAATTTCTTATATTTTTCGCAACCACACTTCCCCTTTTCACAGCAATCCGCAACTTCCGCTACTTCGGGTTCTTTTTTTTCTGTTTCCATTTCCATAGTTTTTTTATTAGTTAACTAATTACTTAATTATTGTTCCTATATTATAAATAATCACGCGATTTAACGCAAGCGGTCAATTTTTTTGGTTTTTTAGGAAATAAAACTGGGAGGTAGCATTTTTGCTAACCTCCCGAAAAAATACACATTGGATTTTCCTTTTTAATTAAAGATTTGACGCGGTTTATCCAAAAAACCGCCATTGGAAGCCCTTGCCACTCCTGAAGCATCCGTTACCTGGAAAAGATTAATTCCTTTCTCTCCAGAATAAGCATCCATGGCTTCTTCCATCATTTGACGACGTCTATCCTTACTTAATCTGGAAGAAAAAATTATTTTGCGAACAATTTCGTCCATTTTTTCACCTTTTCCTTTTTAAAGAATTAAAGAACAAAAAAAATCATGCCAAAAGACATGATTACCAATGAATATTTTACAATTATTTTTTAAATAAAAGTAAACCATAAATTTTATTTTTATTTCCCCCGAACATCTGCTTATATTCCCATTCTATTCTTTCCTCAAGAACTTGCAACTCAAGGTTATCCACAGATGTTATCTAATCTGCAATTTCCTAAGCTCCCCAATTTCATCGCGAATAATGGCGGCTTTTTCAAACTCTAAATTTCTGGCGGAATCTTTCATTTCGCGCTCGCGTTGCTTGATATAGCCGGCGATGTCTTCTAAATTTTCCAAATTGATAAATTCTTTAGGAATTTCTGATCTGATTTCATGATCGACAATGGATTCAATTTTCTTTTGAATAGTTTTGGGCGTGATGTGATGTTTTTTATTATACGCTGTTTGCAATTTTCGACGACGATTAGTTTCGTCGATAGCGCGTTTCATTGAACCAGTTAGATTGTCGGCATAGAGAATAACTTTCCCTCGCACATTTCGCGCGGCGCGACCAATAGTTTGAATAAGGGAGGTTTCACTGCGCAAAAACCCTTCTTTGTCCGCGTCAAAAATCGCCACGAGCGACACTTCCGGCAAATCTAAGCCTTCCCGAAGGAGATTCACTCCCACCAAGACATCTATGTCGCCTCGACGAAGTTTTTCCAAGATTCTGATGCGATCTAAGGTGTCTACTCCGGAATGCAAGTATTCTGATTTAATTTGTGATTCTTTCAAAAATTCTGCCAAATCTTCAGCTTGTTTTTTGGTCAAAGCCGTAATCAGCACTCTTTCTTTGCGCGCCACTATCTTTTCAATCTCACCCATCACATCCTTGACTTGTCCGCGTGCACTTTTGATTTCTATTTGCGGGTCAATCAATCCTGTTGGACGGATAATTTGCTCAGTGATGTCTTTGGAATTTTGAGCTTCATACTTACTCGGCGTTGCACTCACAAAAATTGACTGATTGATTTTTTTTTCAAATTCGGCAAATTTGAGCGGTCGATTATCATAAGCACTAGGAAGCCGAAAACCATTTTCCACTAGTGATGTTTTTCGAGAATAATCTCCACTAAACATTCCGCCTATTTGCGGAATAGTCACATGCGACTCATCAATTACAATCAAGAAATCTTTGTCAAAATAATCCAGCAGAGTATATGGTGTCTCACCCTCCCCTCGTCCGGAAAGATAGCGAGAATAATTTTCAATCCCATTGCAATAGCCAATTTCTTTCATCATTTCAATGTCTTGTCTAGTTCGACGCGATATTCTTTCTGCTTCTAAAATTTTTCCCTTCTTCCTGAAATCCGCTACTCTCTCTATCATTTCTTTTTCAATTTTATTTAAGGACTCTTTCATTACCGGTTCGGGTACCACAAAATGCTTGGCCGGATAAATCAGCGTGCGTTCCAATCTGCCTAATTCTTCTCCCGTAAGAAAATCATACTCAGAAATTTTTTTAATTGAATTTTCTTCTAATATAATTCTTGTGATCACTTCTCGCCCAGGTGTAATTATTTCCAAAGTATTGCCTGTAAGGCGAAATTTTCCTCTTGCCAAAATATCCGACCTGACATATTGCATATCAATTAATTTTCGGATTATTTCATCTCTAGTAGAGACGCCCCGGCGGGGCGTCTCTACATTTTTACCCACCACCAACTCTAAAGATATATTTTTATAATATTCCGGCGAACCCAAGCCATAGATACAAGAAACGCTAGCGCAAATTATCACATCTCGACGCGTTAGCAAAGCTGAAGTCGCCGCGTGACGCAGTCGATCAATCTCTTCATTAATTTGCGATTCTTTTTCAATGTAAGTGTCACTGGAAGCAATGTAGGCTTCTGGCTGATAATAATCATAATAACTCACAAAATATTCCACCGCATTTTTCGGAAAAAAAGTCCGAAACTCCTGTGCGAGTTGCGCCGTCAAAGTTTTGTTGGGGGCAATGACCAAAGTTGGTCTCTGCACTTTTTCAATCACATTCGCAATAGTAAAAGTCTTTCCCGATCCCGTCACACCTAAAAGCGTCTGGAATCTTTTACCAGTTTTCAACCCTTCCGCCAGCTTTGCAATGGCCTGTGATTGATCCCCTTCGGGTTTGAATTTTGATGAGATTTTAAATTTCATTGTATTGTCATCCTCGCACCCGCTTCGCGAGCATAAACTCCTGCGGGGATCTAGTCTCAAATATTAATTTATTGCAAATGTTTAGTCATTTCACAAAGCCCATTTACTGGATTCCTGTTTTCACAGGAATAACATTACCTTTATTTTCCCTCAATTTCAAAATTTTGTCTAATTTATGATTATCCGCTATAATTAAACTGTTATGAAAAAGACTAAGGGAGAAAAACGCGAGAAGAAGAAAAAGCCGAAAATGCGAGTTTCCGGCAAAAGTGTGTTTAAAATAAAGGAAATTAAAGAAAGAAAATAGATTTTAATTCTATGTTTCATGCTACATGTTTCATGTTTCATGAAGTTGACTAATAATTCAACCTAAGCTATCATAATATGAAGTTAGTTGCCAAATTAATAATTAGAATATTAGCCAACAGCGCCGCCATTTGGGTGGCCAGTTATTTCATAACCGGTTTTTCCTTTAGTGGAAGCTCTCGTGATTGGATTTTAGCGGGATTGGTTTTGGCAGTTTTGAATTCATTGGTCCGACCAATCTTGAAACTTCTGACCTGTCCCGTAATCATTCTAACGCTTGGACTTTTCTCGGTTTTTATAAACATCTTCGTTTTGTTTTTAGCCGAAAAAATCCTGCCTAATCTCAGAATCGATGGGCTGTGGCCAGCGTTTTGGGGCGTAATCGTAATTAGTCTGGTAAATTATATAATCCTATCAATTTTTGATAATAAAGAATAATAATATGTTAAGAATCATAAACATTTCAGAGATAGTTGTTTCCGTACTGCTCATAATCTCCATTCTTTTGCAAAATCGTGGAGCAGGACTTGGTGGAACATTTGGTGGCAGTTTTGGTGGCTATCACACCAAGCGAGGTTTTGAAAAATTTCTAGTGGCTTTCTCTATAATACTATCAGGCCTATTTATCGTTCTCGCCCTCTTAAATCTAATTGTGGCGAAATAATAATATTTAACCCAAAGTAAAATATATTAGTAACTTTACGGATAGAAAAAATAAATGGCCAAAAATGTCGCAGTGGCCAAAAATAGTGAAGATCTTGAGTTTCAAAGAAAAACTCCTTTTTTATTCTCTCTTGCTTCTTTTTGTTGGCTCAATTGCAAGTTCAGGAATTATTTTTTATTATTCCAAAACTAAAGCCATCCCGACTTATGGCGGAGAATATATTGAAGGTATTGTCGGTCAACCACTCTACATCAATCCTCTTCTTTCTCCTTCCAACGAAACTGACGCCGACCTGGTACAATTAGTTTATTCTTCTCTTTTTAAATATGATGGAACAGGGAAAGCTGTGCCGGATTTGGCAGAAAATTATGACTTAAGCGAAGATAAGCTGACCTACACTGTGCATCTTCGACAAAATGTCCGCTGGCATGACAATGAACCGTTCAATGCTGATGATGTAATTTTTACAATTAACCTAATTTCCAATCCCGCTTACAAAAGTCCTCTGCGTGGCAGTTGGCAAGGCATCGAAACAAATCTCATTGACGAATCAACTATTGAATTCAAAATAAAAACTCCTTACGTTGGATTTTTAAATGATCTTACTTTTGGAATTTTACCCAAACATCTTTGGGAATCAACTGCGCCAGAAAATTTCAGCTTGAGTTCCTTAAATCTAAAACCAATCGGCACCGGACCGTACAAATATAGTGCTATTCAAAAAGATTCTAATGACAATATTCTTTCCTATAAACTCATCTCCAATCCGGACTATTTCACCTCTCGACCTTTCATTTCCAAAATGACTTTCAATTTCTATCTTGACGAGGAATCGGCCGTAGATGCCCTAAATCGCAAAGAAATTATGGGCATCAGCGTCGTATCTTCGGAAAATCTCAAAAACATAAAAAATCAAAAAACGGTGGCTGTTCATAAAGCTGAAATTCCCCGCTATTTTGCTATCTTTTTCAATCAAACTAAAAGCGTTCCGCTAGCCAATGATGAAGTGCGAGAAGCACTAAGCTATGCCACCGATCGGCGTGAAATCGTAGAAAAAGTCCTGGGCGGTGAAGGCAAGGAAGTTTATTCCCCTTTTCTTTCCTATATGATTGGCTATTCAACCGATGCCAACGAACCAAGTTTTGACGCAGAAAAAGCTAACAAAATTCTAGATGACAAAGGCTGGAAAAGAGAAGATGATGGAATAAGAAAAAAGGATGACGCTCGATTGGAAATTAATTTAGTCACTACCGATTGGGAAGAACTGACCAAAACAGCGGAAATTTTGAAAGCTCAATGGGAAAAAGTGGGCGTCAAAGTCAATGTCACTCCATTCACAATTTCTGATATCCAAGAAAATTATATCCGCCCGCGCGAATATGAGGCTTTGCTTTTTGGCCAAGTCATCGGCGCTGATCCTGATCCCTACTATTTCTGGCACAGCGACAACAAAAAGGATCCGGGGCTCAATCTTTCACTTTTTGGCAATAGTGACTCAGACAAATTGATCGATGAAGGCAGAGAAGAATTTGACGCAGGAAAAAGAGCCGAAAAATATATTGATTTTCAAAAAAATGTCGCTAAAGAAATTCCAGCTATTTTCCTTTACAGCCCCAATTATATCTATCCAGTTAATGGACGTGTCCAAGGCACAAACATCCAAACTCTCATCTCCCCTTCTAATCGCTTCAGCGAAGCTAACTCGTGGTTCATCAAAACGAAAAGAATTAAGAAATAGCTTTACAAATTACTAATTTTTTAAAACAAAAATTTATGAATATTGATTTTGGCTTCGTGCCCAAACACTATGCTTCTCGTGATCATGAAAAAATGAAGGATGTCCTTATGGATCCAAATGGGGTTGGTCCAGCTATTCACTACTATATGATTCGCGGTGGAGTGGATCAAAAAAATATTACCGTTTGGGAACCAGGAACCGTTTCGGGAGAATACATCAAAACCTATGGTCACTATCACGTCGGGAAATTGGATGAAAATTATAACATTCTTTTTGGTGAGGGCATTGCCCTTTTGCAAAAATTATCCATAGACGAAAATGGTGAAATGATGGCTGACCGAGTAGAAGAATTCCAAGCGATTATTACTAAACCAGGAGACAAGATATATATGGCGCCAGGCTATGGCCATCTTCTAGTCAATACTGGCTCAACTTATTTTGTCACAACAGACGACAGCCCAGTGGATTTTGAGGAACGCGACCCAGCTAGTTTTCCAGGACACGCCGACTACAAACTCGTCCAACAAATGCGAGGCTTCGCCTACTATGTCATTGAGCATAATGGCAAACCGGCTCTTAAAAGAAATCCTAACTACACAGAAATTCTCAAAGAAGATTTGGGTGGATTGGAAGTTATCGAATAGTCAAAAGACTTATAAATATTTTTTATCCTTATTTTTCTTAAGCTCATCAACTATCTTTTTTACATCTTGCGCTCTGTTTTTTGGACAAATCAAGAGAGCATCGTCAGTGTCGACAACTAAAATATTATCAAGACCGATAGTGGCAATCAGTTTATTTTTATTGCCTTTGATAAAAGAATTTTTAGTGTCCACTGTTATCGCATTACCATCGATATAGTTTTTCTTCTCTTCGGAGAGAAATTCATCGATTACTCCCCAAGTTCCCATATCCGTCCATTCAAAAGGATTGATGATAATATAACTTTGATTGAAAATGTGTTTCGTGACGTCCTCAGTTGTTCCCGCTTCCATTTTTGAATAAATTTTTTCTATCTCTTGCGCTTCTTTTTGCTTTCCTAAAACGGCCTTGATTTTCATAAGACTTTTGTACCAATTCGGCTTATATTTCTTGTAAGCTTCCAACATCAAATCAGGATACCAACAATAATGATTGGAATGGGTGGCAATTCTAAAATCACCAATTAGTTTTCTTGTTTCTTCCACGGTGGCAAGACGAGGCACAAACTTTTCAATTTTGAAAATATCCGCCTTTTTTTGACTTTTGAGAATCTCTCCCAGCATCAGATAGTCAATACCCATATCTGGATAGAGTGCTTTTTGTCCGCCTGTCACTAATTTCTTTTCTTTCTTCACAAGGTCTTCGGCTATCTTGGTCATTTCAATAAATTTCACATCAGGCTTTCTAAGACAATCCGCTTGGACAATCATAAATGGCTCTTTTGGATATCGATGCGCTACCTTGACAATCGCTAGTCCTACGGCCGGACCAGTGTTTATAGCAATATCCGGCTCTACAATGATATTTTCCAAGGGAATCTCAGGCGCATCTTCCACCACATATTTCACATATCTTCTTTTGGTCGCCACAAAAATATCTTGCGCACCATATTTCTTGAGAAGTGATTCAACATTCTGTCGGAAAAGAGTGGTGTCACCAATAATCGGCTGGAATTGCTTAGGTTTGTCTTCTCGGCTCATTGGCCAAAGCTTGGTCCCCTGCCCTCCGGCGAAAATTATAAATTTCATAAAAAATATTTAATAATTATTTTGCACCTTCCTATTATACCAAACTAAACAAATTACGCCAGACTTAGAAGTGAAAAAAGCCTAATCTAAGCCAAATAAGCTGTTTTCGCTGAAGAAGATGAGATACATAGGTAACACTTTATATTTATCAAAATTAAAAGATTTTGCTAAAATTCAAAGTTAATTTACCTAATATTATCTCATGCCAATGAATACTCTAAACTCTGCTACGTGGTCATTTTTCATCCCTGAGGAGTTTGAGTTACTTGATCTCTATGAAAGATGGAGAAGGGTAGCTAAAATCCTCAAACTTTCCTGTACCGCCAGATTAAGATTGGACTGGATCATTTATTACTACGAAGGATTTAATGCCACCCAAACCGCTAGACATTACGGCATATCCAAAAAAACTTTTTACAAATGGCTGAGAGAATTTAATCAAGATAATCTGTATAGTCTTTACAAATTAGAAGATAAATCAAAAGCACCTAAGCGAGTCCGCCAAAGAGAAATTACTTCTGTCCAAGAGCAAAGAATTATTAAGCTAAGAAAAGAACATATTCGCTGGGGGAAAGAAAAGCTAGCAGTAGTATATCAAAATGAATATCAAGAAAAAATATCGGCTTGGAAAATTCAGAAAGTGATTGAATCTTACAAATTATATTATCATCCAGAAAAAGCCCATAAAAACAGCCTAAAAAGGAAAAGAAACAAACAAAAGAAACGCATTACCGAACTTAAATTAGATAAGCTGTATCAATTTCAAAAACAAGCCGGCTATATTATTTGCTTGGATACAGTGGAAAGAAGATGGAATAGTTTGAAAAGATATATTTTTACTGCCGTGGATAAATACGGTAAAGTGGCTTATGCCAGAATGTACAAAAACAAAAGTTCTAGAAACGGTGAAGACTTCCTGTATCGCTTGCATTTCCTCTTAGATGGTCAGGTCCCTCGCGTAGGTCATGATAACGGTAGCGAGTTTGAAAAGTGTTTTAAAAGTGCTTGCGAGAAGTTGAAAATTGAACAATACTATTCCCGAGTCAGAACCCCAAAGGATAATCCCAATAACGAAAGATTTAATCGAACTTTACAGGAAGAATTCATTGTCTTGGGGAATTTCCATTCTGATCCGGCCGTATTTAACAAAAATTTAACTGAATGGTTGATTGAATACAATTACAAAAGACCCCATATGGCGTTAGGATATCAAACCCCCATAAAAGCCAGCCACTTGTCACCTATGTACTCATCTTGTACA
>DCUU01000072.1 GCA_002328565.1 Candidatus Moranbacteria bacterium UBA2206 | reverse complement strand
GTTATGTTAAATAATCAGAAACCTCTTTATCTATCCTTAATGTTTTTTGGCGAATTCACGGTCGAAATAACTCAATGTAAGTATAAATAATTAAATTAACAAAATAATAATTATGAAAAAAGTTTTAGCAATAAGTTCAGTATTAATCGGGGTAGTATTTTTAGCTGGATGTGGACAGCAACCAGTGAGTCAAACGCAATCAACAACGCCAACTCCTGTGGCACAAACACCAACTCAACAACCTACAACTCCCCCAGCTAATGAAACTGCAGGGTGGCAGACATACACAAGCACTAATTTTGGTTTTGAGTTTAAACACCCGCAATCCATATCATTTATATCAGAAAAAGAAGAAAAGTTTGGAGAAAACATGAATATATCGCTAATGGTTAATGGGGGAAAAGAATGGCAAAATCGTCCCTTCTCGTTATTAGCCGTTAAGATATGGACAAAAGATGAATATGGTAAATTACTAAAAAATCCCGATAGCTATTCTTCGACACAACTGAAAGCTGGCATGTCTAAAGCAATAGAAAAAGATAATAAAGTGTATGAGCTAACTTTTGGTTTTCAAGATGGTCCAACTCAGCTGACCAACTTTGTACAAACAGAGGACTATAAAAAACTTCTTTCCACATTCAAAATTATTAAGTAAATTGCCAAATTTTTTATTATTAGGAAAGGAATTTTA
Source organism: Candidatus Moranbacteria bacterium UBA2206 (assembly GCA_002328565.1). Classification (GTDB taxonomy): domain Bacteria; phylum Patescibacteriota; class Minisyncoccia; order Moranbacterales; family UBA2206; genus UBA2206. The sequence goes on along the minus strand of DCUU01000072.1, from coordinate 4,597 downwards.
GTTTCATCGCCTAATAACGCGTATCTTGCTACATCCCGACTTCAATTTATGTTTTTACAATGACTGTCGGGACTTCCAAAATTTTCCTGCTGGAGCGGGCTTGCAGCCCGGTTCATTAGTTTCTTAAATTTACATAATGCCTTCAATTAAGATAAATAAAAATCATCTAGCAGGTAAGATAAGGTGTCCAGTAGGGAATCACAAATAAGGAGTTTTGAAAAAGACGATTTGCCTCCTGACTCCTTTTTATTTAGTCCTTTTAAATTAAAACCCCTCGCAGAACATTATTGGTTCTACGAGGGGTTGTTGTGAATAACCCGGTTTCGGGATTATTCAATTTTTTCTATCCAGTAAACGCTTTTAATTACTTGGCCATCTTTGTCGACCCATCGTTTTTCACGATAGGTGACAATCAGCTCAGCCCCGAGTTCTATTTTGCTGTATTTCTCCGACGATACCTCTTTTTCCATCATCTTGTTGTTAAAAGACAATTTGATGACAAAGCGGTCGGGATCAGAATCGAGATCCATTTGTAATCCGCTGCCGAGACCAATCCCTACTCCGCCAACCCCGATGCCTAATGTTCCTGGGCCGCCTCCAGTGATACGCACGGAAACGCCAGAATCAGCCGGAACGAAAGTTTTCCCCATAACGGTCGCTTTGCCTGTTTTGGGGTCAGAAACCTCTGTTTTTGTCCCATCGCAAGCGATTATAATCATGGAAAATACACACAACAACGGCAGTAATAATCCTTTTTTCATTTCGGATTCCTCGTTTTTTCGGTTGATGTGAAATTGACACTAAATCAGTGTTCAATACAGTATAGCAGAAAATAGTAGTCTTGTCAAGGTCAACGGGTAATGTGTACAAACATTTGGCACTTTTTACCAAGAGGATTTCTTTTCTAAAAAATAAAATATATTCACAATAATCTCGTCGGGGAGGAAAGGTCTGTCAATAAACCGGAAGGATTGGTACTGGTCAAGCGCTAATCCTTGTTGTAAACTAAAGATGGATTCTTTGTGGGAAAACTAACTAATGAACCGGGCTGCAATCCCGCTCCAGCAGGTAATTGACTCAGCATTTCAGTTGGGACTAAAAAAGTTCAAGGTCGTAGACAGGGAATAGTAGCTCGTTCTAACGAGGGGCAATTCAATCAATATTTTGATCAACATGATAAAAATCACCTACTTTGTGCATGGGACTACTACAGACAACGAAAAGAAGCTCTCTTCTGGTTGGTTTGATGTTGAGCTTTCGGAGTTGGGTATTAAGCAGTCAGTTGAACTGAAATATTTAGTCAAAGATGAAAGCTTTGATGTCGTTTTTTGCTCTGACCTAAAACGAGCTGTGCATTCGGCAGAATTAATTTTTGGGGGTGATGTTGAAATTGTGCAGGATGAAAGATTGCGAGAGTGTAATTATGGGGAATATAATGCTTATCCCTCTGAAATAGTTGAGCCCATGCAAGAGATTAATATAGCGAAGAGATTTCCTGGCGGTGAAAGCTACGAGGACGTAAAAGCTAGGATAAGTGACTTTATTGATTATCTGAAAAAAAAATATGATGATAAGTCGGTTGCCATTGTTGCCCATAAAGCACCACAATTAGCCCTTGATGTTTTAGTAGCGGGTAAGTCATGGGGAAAAGCATTTGAAGATGATTGGCGCAAAAGGAAAGCGTGGCAACCGGGCTGGCAATACAGTATTGAGTAAAATTTGCTATTATTATAAAAATTATTTTAGGCTATGATATATCTAATTGGCGGTCCTCCAAAATGCGGGAAGACAACTTTGGCAAAAACATTATCAAAATCATTGGGAATTCCATGGATTTCTACGGACACACTTCAGTGTGTGATTAAACCTTATATGAACAAGGATGATTTTTTAAAAAAATTTCCGACTAGCTACCAGCGAGGTAAGGATAATGATGAAAAATATTCTAAATTTTCGTCGCAGGAAATCATCGAGGCTTATCAACAACAAGCAAAAACTGTTTACGAGGCAGTTGATATGTTCACGGTTTGCGAACTTACTGACGGCAATGATTTCATCATCGAAGGGTATCATGTTGAGCCAGAGCTTGTTGCAGAACTAAACTTGAAATATACAGGGAAAATTAGGAGTATTTTTCTTATTAAATCCAACAAGGAGAAATTTGTTTGCGATATTAAAAAAAGCACAACACCAAATGATTGGATAATCGCAAGAACAAAAAATGAAGAAACTTATCATAAAATCGCGAACATGATTTGCGAATATGGAGATTTTTTTGAAAAAGAATCTGAAAAAAAACGGCTTTAAAGTTTTAAATATGGACAATGATTTTGATGATCAAATTAAGAAGGCAAATGATTATTTAACGACAGTCTAAAATAATTTAATAATAATTATGAATAAAATAATACTATTCGGTGGCGCTCCAACTGCGGGGAAAAGTTATACTGCCAGAAAAATTGCTGAAGCTCTTAAAATTCCCTGGATTTCCACAGACACGATTCGAGAACAAATGAGAAAAATTGTTAGAAAGGATGACTTTCCAAACCTTTTTTTACATTCAGAAGCCACATCGGAAATGGCAGTTAATTTTCTCTCAAGTAAATCTGTTCTAGAAATTGTCAAACACGAGATCGATGAAAGTGTTGATGTTTGGAAAGGTGTTAGTGCTTTGATTGAGACGGATTATGTTTGGGGGGATTTCATAATTGAAGGCGTGGCTGTCTTGCCTCATCTAGTAAAGGGGTTGTCTGTGGAACATAAAGAAATAAAGGTTATTTTTCTAGTAGATGACGACAAAGAACGCATTCGTAAAACAATTTTTACGAGAGGATTATGGGATGACGCAAGTAAATACCCTGATGACGTAAAGGAAAAAGAAGTTGAATGGGTAATAGAATTCAATGATTACATAATCAGAGAAGCAGAAAAGCATGGTTTTTCTGTTGTAAAAATCGGTAATCGTGAAGATTATATCAATCAGATAAAGGAATTAATTAAATAGACGGGCTAGGCTTATTTTTTGGTGCGGATTTGCATTCGAGTTCATTAGTCTATTAAAATATAGGCGCGATGTCATCAATAAAAAACACTTCAGAAGTTACCTGCTGGAGCGGGCTTGCAGCCCGGTTCATTAGTTTCTTAAATTTATATAACGCCTTCAATTAAGATAAACAAAAAGTATCCAGGGCAGAGGGATGTTTCTGCTAGAAAATTGAGATAAAAATTTAATACTTAAAGGTTAATATTATGGCGACATATGATGATTTTCAAAAGCTAGATATTCGTGTTGGGAAAATTTTCGAGGTGGAAAATTTTCCTGAAGCGCGAAAAGCGTCTTATAAACTCAAGATTGATCTCGGGGAGGAACTTGGCGTTAAAAAGTCTTGCGCGCAATTGCCACAAAACTATGAAATAGAAGATTTGATAGGCAAGCAAGTTTTGTGCGTGGTAAATTTTCCACCTCGGCAAATTGGTCCGGCAGTGTCCGAGGTCTTGGTTTTGGGTTTGCCCGATGATAAGCACGAATGTATTTTAATAATTCCCGACAAAAATGTTCCTCTTGGTGGACGCCTTTATTAGAAATTTTTTATGAATCAAATAAATATTCAGTATTACAAAACTAAAATCGGAGAGTTGATTTTGGGTTCTTCTGACGGCAAATTGTGCTTGCTTGATTTCAGGCGAAGAAAGATGAGGGGAAAAGTAGATAAAAGAATAAAGGATGTTTTGGGCGCAGAATTTATTGAAAAAAGTGATGATATTTTGGAAGAGACAAAGAGACAAATTGATGAATATTTAACCGAAAAAAGAAAAGAATTTGATATAAAAATTTTAATGACCGGGACTGATTTTCAAAAAATTGTCTGGCGGGCCTTGGCAAAAGTGGGATATGGGAAAACCGCTTCGTATCTCGATCTGGCGAGGAAAATAGGGAGGGAGAAATCAGTTCGAGCCGTTGCCAACGCAACCGGGGCAAATCCAATTGCATTAATCATCCCGTGTCACAGAATCATCGGGAGCGATGGTGCTTTGACTGGCTATAGCGGAGGATTATTGATAAAAAGAAGATTATTGAAATTAGAAAAAGAAATATTAATTTAAAATATTGCTGGTCAAGTTTAAATGCTTGTTGTAAAATGGAGCTAAAGCGAATTAATAAACAAAATAACGAACCGGGTTGCACGCCCGTTCCGGCAAATTTTTTTAATAGATATTTAATTTTCTAATTTACAATACAATATTATGTTTAAAGAATTTAAGGAATTTGCTGTGAAGGGTGACGTTGTGGATATGGCAGTTGGAATCATTATCGGGGCGGCTTTTGGTAAAATAATCAGTTCGCTCGTTGCTGACATCATCATGCCTCCAATTGGGGTGTTGCTGGGTGGGATAGATTTTTCTAATTTTGCCATTACCCTCAAAAAAGCAACTGAAACAACGCAAGCGATAACTCTCAATTATGGCTTATTTATAAACGCAGTAGTTGATTTCCTGATCATTGGTTTTGCAATTTTTATTGTTGTAAAGCAAATTAATAAATTAAAAAAGAAAGAAGCGGCCAAGCCGCCGAAGATCTCCGAAGAGATTCTAATTC
>DCUU01000070.1 GCA_002328565.1 Candidatus Moranbacteria bacterium UBA2206 | reverse complement strand
GAATTAGAATCTCTTCGGAGATCTTTGACGGCTTGGCCTCCTCTTTCTTTTTCAATTTATTAATCTGCTTTACAACAATAAAAATTGCAAAACCAATGATCAGAAAATCAACTACTGCATTTATGAATAAACCATAATTGAGCGTTATCGCTTGCGTTGTCTCAGTTGCCTTTTTAAGGGTAATGGCAAAATTAGAAAAATCTATCCCGCCCAGCAACACTCCAATCGGAGGCATGATGATGTCAGCAACGAGCGAACTGATTATCTTGCCAAAAGCGGCCCCGATAATTATTCCAACTGCCATATCCACAACGTCACCCTTCACAGCAAATTCCTTAAATTCTTTAAGCATAATGTTGGATTGTAACTTAGAAAATTAAATATCTATTAAAAAAATTTGCCGGAACGGGCGTGCAACCCGATTCGTTATTTTGTTTATTAATTCGCTTTAGCTCCATTTTACAACAAGCATTTGAACTTGACCAGCAATATTTTAAACTAATGTTTCTTTTTCTAATTTCAACAATCTTCTTTTTGTCGACAATCCGCCGCTATAGCCAACCAAAGCACCATCACTCCCGATGATTCTGTGGCACGGAATGATTAATGCAATTGGATTTGCCCCAATTGCATTGGCAACGGCTCGAGCTGATTTCTCCCTCCCTGCTTTCCTCGCCAAATCCAGATACGAAGCGGTTTTCCCATATTTCACTTTCACCAAAGCCCGCCAGACAATTTTTTGAAAATCAGTCCCGGTTATTAAAATTTTTATATCAAATTCTTTTCGTTTTCCGGCCAAATATTCATCAATTTGCCTCTTTGTCTTCTCCAGAATATCATCACTTTTTTCAATAAATTCTGCACTCAAAATATCCTTTATTCTTTTTTCTATTTTTACCCTCGTCTTTCTTTGCCTGAAATCGAGCAGGCACAATTTGCCATCCAAAGAACCCAAAATCAACTCTCCGATTTTAGTTTTGTAATACTGAATATTTATTTGATTCATAAAAAATTTCTAATAAAGGCGTCCACCAAGAGGAACATTTTTGTCGGGAATTATTAAAATACATTCATGCTTATCATCAGGCAAACCCAAAACTAAGACCTCGGACACTGCCGGACCAATTTGCCGAGGTGGGAAATTTACCACGCACAAAACTTGCTTACCTATCAAATCTTCTATTTCATAGTTTTGTGGCAATTGCGCGCAAGACTTTTTAACGCCAAGTTTCTCCCCGAGATCAATCTTGAGTTTATAAGACGCTTTTCGCGCTTCTGGGAAATTTTCCACCTCGACAATTTTCCCAACACGAATATCCAACTTTTGGAAATCCTCGTATGTTGCCATAATACTAATCTTTAAATGTTAAATTTTTTATCTCAATTTTTATTAATATAAATTTCATCTAACCCGTAAGAAAAGATGGATTTTTTGAGACAAAAACACTGTATCATCTAATCAGCAACACCTTCTCTTTGATAAGTATGGACATAAAAATAACACGGGCTTTTTTCAATAGCTATTCCCTGCGCTCGCAACTGATCAAGAGTTGATTGATCCACGACAATATCTTCCTCCATTTTCTTGAAAGATTTTCTGTTCATAAAAGCAATCATTTCCTCATCCGTAATATAATCCGAAGGAATATGACTATGCCCAATTTTAATCTGCTTAAATTCTCGCACCTTTTCAATTATTTCCGTCTGATCATTGAAATCTTTGTCGTATTGAGGCTCAGCAATAATTATTTTTCCAGATTCTTTAAGGCCAACTATAACTCTTTCCAGTTCAGAAAAAAATTTATCATAACCACCAAGTGATTCGGCTATTTCATGAGCCGCTCTTAATATCAGAACATAGTCCAACGAATTAATTTCAGGGGTTGGAATTTTTTCAATTCCTCCCTGAACAGGAATATATTTTACCTTACTGCCTTTTTTCTCAAGTTCTTTTAGCAGCTCGACTCCATCTGCTGCGGTCATCGACGGCTCATATCCAGTTAGGGTGGTCTTAATATTCAAATCATCCAAAAGCTTAGCACCTACCCCTGGCCCCGAACCAATATCTAGGCCCGCACTGTCAGGAGTCTGAGCCAAAGCGCGAAACAAATGATCTCTTATTGTGGCATAAAAAACCTTGTCCTTTTCAAAATATTTCTTCCAATATTCCCCTTCTATATGTTGATCAAATTTTTCAAATGACATATTTTTTAAAAAAATATAAGTTAATCAGCTTTTTCTGGGATTTAAGGAACAGAAAAAGCTCTATAAAAAAATCCTCCTCCTTTTTAAAATACTTAGAGGGCTATTAGATAATCATTTGCCTTCTTAATTTGATCATCAAAATCATTGTCCATATTTAAAACTTTAAAGCCGTTTTTTTCAGATTCTTTTTCAAAAAAATCTCCGTACCTGCTGGAGCGGGCTTACAGCCCGGTTCATTAGTTAGTTTTACCACAAAGAATCTGTCTTTAGTTTACAACAAGGATTAGCGCTTGACCAGTACCGGTCTTCCGGCTTATTGACGTATCTTTTCCCAACGTGATTATTATGACTATATTCCATTTTTTGTAAAATGAATCATTCTAGCAAAAAGTGCCAAATGTTTGTACACATTACCCGTTGACCTTGACAAGACTACTATTTTCTGCTATACTATTTTAAACACTAATTTAGTGTTAATTTGCACATAAAACAAAAAAGGAGATACTCGATGAAGAAACAAGCCTTATTCCTATTAATATTGTGTGTGTTTTCCATAACCGCCTGCTGCGATGGGACAAAAACAGAGGTTTCTGACCCCAAAACAGGCAAAGCGACCGTTATGGGGAAAACTTTCATTCCGGCTGATTCTGGCGTTTCCGTGCGTATCACTGGAGGCGGTCCAGGAACATTAGGCATCGGGGTTGGCGGAGTAGGGATTGGTCTCGGCAGCGGATTACAAATGGATCTCGACTCTGATCCTGACCGCTTCGTCATCAGGCTGTCTTTCAACGGCAAGGTAGTAGACAAAGAAATATCGTCCGAGAAATACAGCAAAATAGAACTCGGGACTGAGTTGGCTGTCATCTATCGTGAAAAACGATGGATCAAAGACAGCCAAGTGATTAAAAGCGTTTGCTGGATCGAAAAAATTGAATGATCCCGAAACCGGGTTATTCACAACAATCCCTTGCAGAACCAATAATGTTTTGCAAGGGATTTTAATTTAAAAGGACTAAATAAAAAAAGAGTCAGGAGGCAAATCGTCTTTTTCAAAACTCCTTATTTGTGATTCCCTGCTGGACACCTTATCTTACCTGCTGGATTATTTTTGTTTATCTTAACTGAAGACATTATATAAATTTAAGAAACTAATGAACCGGGCTGCAAGCCCGCTCCAGCAGGTAATTAATTATTTTTTTGTTTTTATAATTCTTATTGACCAAATTATTGATCTAACAAATTGAACCAAAATATATGGTAATAATACAAACAAATAAACACCGCCTTCACCATCAAATATTGCCTCAAATAATTCACTATACATTTTAGAGAGGGTATATTCATCAGTCATGAAAAAATAAAAAAATACAGGAAGTATTAAAATGCTAAACAGCACGCATCCTACAAATACAATCCACTCTTTGGCAAATATCTTTTTATTAAATTTCATAATTTTATGGGTTAAAAAATAATTAACATTTCACTTAACGTGGTAGATATACGAAATTTTTGAAATTCCTTATTAAATTTTATTTTTATTGGAAAAATTCTGGAACCGTATATCGTTTTTGTTAAGCGTAGTTTTTCAGAGCTATGGTTTTGTGGGTTCACACCATTGATAACTGCTAATACATAATATCATGTTGGGCGTGAATCCATCACCACACTTGCCATCTTCACTAAGTTTATAGTTGCCATATTCCATAGCCTGAACTGAGTAAAAACAACAACCATCATCATCATCATCTTTCAGACATTTTATGGCTAATTCACTATAATAACTTGGCATTTTGCTTATTTCTATTTTTTTATCAATATATTTATAAGCATCAGTTCCAAAAACTAAAGCAACTATAAACGTTATAATGATAATTGCAGATATAATTATTTTCTTCATAATTGAGTAGCTTTGAAAAATTTCATTTAACGTGCGCGGGCATACAATGTTTTCTCTTTTCTTCTGTAACGAAGAAAAAGAAGAAAATTTGGGCATAAACCGTATATCCGCTGTTTTGCGAAATCGCAAAACAAAAAATCTTCATCCATATTTTATCACAAAAAACATATTTATCAAAACAAAAACAGAGAAGAATCTCTGTTTTTTTTNNTTCAAATAATCCAGGTCTCGAAGAGTTTGATTGAAATCCCCATTGAGTTTGATCAATGCTCTTGAAATTCCAAGTCGAATTGCCTCAGCCTGTCCTCGGATTCCTCCTCCAGTGGTTTTCACGGAAATTGAAACAGCTTCTTCTGTTCCAGTCG